>NZ_JBHVYI010000016.1:0-120568 GCF_042880975.1 Streptomyces sp. NPDC058289 | reverse complement strand
GCGCTACGAAGCTTCGTAGCGCGGGGCCGCTGTCATGACGGTCGGGCGGGCTCTAGCCGAGCGCCGACTTCACCACGTCCGCGAGGCGCCCCGCGACCGAGCGGGCCTGCTCGATGTCGGCGGCCTCCACCATCACGCGTACGAGGGGCTCCGTGCCCGACGAACGCAGCAGCACGCGTCCGGTCGTGCCGAGCTCCCGCTCCGCCTCGGCGACGGCCGCGGCCAGCTCGCCCGAGGTGGTGACCCGCGACTTGTCCACGTCGGGGACGTTGACCAGCACCTGCGGCAGCCGCGTCATGATGCCGGTCAGCTCGGCCATGGACTTGCCGGTGGCCGCGATCCGGGCCGCCAGCATCAGGCCGGTCAGGGTGCCGTCGCCGGTGGTGGCGTGGTCGAGGATGATCACGTGGCCGGACTGCTCGCCGCCCAGCGCGTACCCGTGCTCCTTCATCGACTCCAGGACGTACCGGTCGCCGACGCCGGTCTGCACGACGTTGATGCCCTGGGACTCCATGGCCAGCTTGAAGCCCAGGTTCGACATCACGGTGGCGACGACGGTGTCCTCGCGCAGGTGCCCGGCCTCGCGCATCGCCAGCGCCAGCACCGCGAGGATCTGGTCCCCGTCGATCTCCTCGCCGTTCGCGTCCACGGCGAGGCAGCGGTCGGCGTCCCCGTCGTGCGCGATGCCGAGGTCGGCCCCGTGCTCGACGACGGCCTGCTTCAGCAGACCGAGGTGGGTGGAGCCGCAGCCGTCGTTGATGTTCAGGCCGTCGGGCTCGGCACCGATGGTGACGATCTCCGCGCCGGCCCGGGTGAAGGCCTCGGGCGAAACGTAGGCGGCCGCGCCGTGCGCCTCGTCCAGGACGACCTTGAGGCCGTCGAGACGGTTGGGCAGCACACCCATGAGGTGGGCGACGTACTTGTCGAAGCCCTCGGTGTAGTCGGAGACGCGGCCGACACCGGCGCCCGTCGGGCGGTCCCACGGAGCGCCCGTGCGGTGGTCCTCGTAGACCGCCTCGATCCGGTCCTCCAGCTCGTCGGCGAGCTTGTGCCCGCCGCGCGCGAAGAACTTGATGCCGTTGTCGGGCATGGCGTTGTGGCTGGCCGAGAGCATGACGCCGAGGTCGGCGCCCAGCGCACCGGTGAGATACGCCACCGCCGGGGTGGGCAGCACACCGACGCGCAGGACGTCCACGCCCGCGCTCGCGAGGCCGGCGACGACTGCGGCCTCCAGGAACTCGCCCGATGCGCGGGGGTCCCGGCCGACCACCGCGGTGGCCCGATGACCAGCGAAGGTCCCCGCCTCGGCCAGTACGTGCGCGGCCGCCACGGAGAGGCCGAGCGCGAGCTCGGCCGTCAGATCCGCGTTGGCGACGCCTCGTACACCGTCCGTCCCGAAGAGTCGTCCCACTGTTGTCCTCCCGAGTTCACACTTCGCTATGAGCAGTTGTGCCAATTATTTGCCGCTTTTGGCGGTAAACGAACCGCCCCGGCAGCACACAGAGTGCTTCCGGGGCGGAATCGTGCTGAACAGCAGGCGAGATTAACGCTTGCTGTACTGCGGAGCCTTACGGGCCTTCTTGAGACCGGCCTTCTTGCGCTCGACCGCACGGTCGTCGCGGGAGAGGAAGCCGGCCTTCTTCAGCGCCGGGCGGTTGTTGTCCACGTCCGCCTCGTTCAGCGCACGGGCCACACCGAGGCGCAGGGCGCCGGCCTGGCCGGACACGCCGCCACCCGAGATGCGGGCGATGACGTCGTAGCGGTTGTCGAGCTCGAGCAGCTTGAACGGCTCGTTGACTTCCTGCTGGTGCACCTTGTTGGGGAAGTAGTCCTCAAGGGTGCGACCGTTGATCTTCCACTTGCCGGTGCCCGGAACGATCCGGACGCGGGCGATGGCGTTCTTGCGACGGCCCAGGCCGGCGGCCGGCTGGGGGTCACCGAAGCGACCGGCAAGGGACTCGGAGGTGTAGTCGCCCTCAACGGCTTCCACAGACTCGGTGGTGTACTCCTCGACGTTGCCCTCGAACTCTTCGACGGGGGTCGTCTCGGCGGTGGTCTCGGCCACGATGCTCCTCAGAAGTTTCTTGTCTTAGGGGGTGTGGTGGCCGGAACTACTGCGCGACCTGGGTGATCTCGAACGGCACCGGCTGCTGAGCAGCGTGGGGGTGCACATCGCCCGAGTAGACCTTCAGCTTCGAGAGCATCTGACGGCCCAGGGTGTTCTTGGGGATCATGCCCTTGATGGCCTTCTCGACGGCCTTCTCCGGGTTGTTCGCCAGGAGGTCGTCGTAGCGGACCGAACGCAGACCACCCGGGAAACCGGAGTGGCGGTACGCCATCTTCTGGGTCGCCTTGTTGCCGGACAGGTGAACCTTGTCGGCGTTGATGATGATGACGAAGTCGCCCATGTCCATGTGGGGGGCGTAAGTCGGCTTGTGCTTACCCCGCAGGAGGGTAGCGGCCTGGGTCGCCAGACGGCCGAGGACAACATCCTGGGCGTCGATGACGTGCCACTGGCGCGAGATGTCGCCGGGCTTGGGGCTGAACGTACGCACGCGTATGCCTTCGCTTCTTCAGTGGTGGGTCATCCCCGGGGGGTGAGCCCGAGGGACGGGTCCTGACATGGGTCACCACGGACGATCACGACAGCCCTGGTTCACATCGGAGACGCAACCCGTGTGTACCGCTGGTCATCGGCCCGGTGGACCGGCGTAAGGCAAATTCACGTGAGAATGAGAAAGCCAATACGCATAACGAACCAGCAGGGTACCCCTGAAGACCTGGAAGGGTCAAAACGCGGTCCGCGAACCCGTTTCGACGGGGGTCGCGGCGCACTCCGGTTCGGTCCTGGGTGGGGACCCCGTAGTTCGTACAGGTCCCAGAGTAACCCGGATCGGGCGCAGTGCTCGACGCGCCAGCAGTCCGGCGAGCGCGCACAGCGTCACCATGTCCCGGAATGCCCGTCTCTTGGCCTCGAACTCCGAGGGCCACGGGATGCCCGCGGTCTGGGGCACCAGAGCGACCCAGAACCAGGGCGAGCGCGGCATCGAGCCCGCCCGCACCCCCGATGCCAGCAGCAGCGGGAGCACCACGATCAGGTAGTGGTCGAAGGAGGGCCGCGACACCAGGAATGCGGCGAGCATCACCATGCAGGCCGTCTCCACCAGCCTCAGCTCGCCCGCGTCGCCGTCCACCTCGACCGGCCGCCGCCACCGCCGCCAGGTCGCCCACAGTCCGCACCCGGCCCCCGCGAAGGCCAGCACGACCGCCAGCGGCGCGGGCACCCCCAGCCTGGGCAGTGCGGCGATCGGCGAGGCGTCCCAGGGCAGTGCGTAGGAATCCTGGCCCTGGAGCAGGAACGGCAGGGTCTTGGTGAAGAACAGCATCGGGTGCGGCATCATCAGCGCCCCCGCCAGCGAGAGCCCCACCGGCACCCCCACCGCCAGGGCCAGTCCCCGCCACTGCCGCGCCAGGAGGAAGAGCAGCCCGATCGGCACCAGCATCGGCTTGCACGCGATGGCGAGGCCCACCACCAGCCCGGCCGCGGCCCAGTGCTTGCGGTGCGCCAGCAGCAGCGCCACCGGGAGGGCGGCGGCGGAGATGGCCGTCCAGTTCGCGATCAGCACGAGGTTGATGTACGGCTTGTAGGCCAGCGCGAAGAGCGCGAAACCGCCGACCGCGAGCCGCGAGCGCACCGGTACCGAGAACAGCCGCAGCGAGGCCCACCAGCCGAGGCCGACGAGCCCGGTCATCCCCAGCGGCAGCACGCAGCGCAGCAGCGGCGCCGGCAGCAGGGCCTCGGGAATCGCCATGATCACGGCGCTGGGCAGGTAGAGGAACCGCTTGTCCTCGTACGGGGAAACCCCGGCGAGCAGGGCGTCGGCGGCCTTGACCACGAAGGCGTTGTCCGAGCCCCAGTTCACCCGCAGGCTCGCCGAGACCGCCACCGACAGCAGGATCACCAGGCCCACGAACCGCCAGGACCGGGGGGCCGGCCGCAGCAGCCAGGCCACCCCCCGGTCCCAGGAGGACGGGCTGTCCCACTTCATGACCCAGACACTCGGCCGCAGCCCCACAACGAAGTCCCCTCGACCCAAGCCGGGGGCGGTCTACCCCTAGCGCTTTCGCTCGACCCTACGTTCGTCCCAGACGGGCTCCGTAGTCTCCCGTACAACACCGTCCGAACCGAAGACCAGGTAACGGTCAAATGTCCGGGCGAACCACCGGTCGTGCGTGACGCACAGCACAGTGCCGTCGTACGCCTCCAGCCCGTCCTGCAGCGCTTCCGCCGATTCCAGGTCCAGGTTGTCCGTCGGCTCGTCCAGGAGCAGCGCCGTCGTACCCGCGAGCTCCAGCAGCAGGATCTGGAACCGTGCCTGCTGGCCGCCCGAGAGCCTCTCGAAGGGCTGCTCGCCCTGGCGCTCCAGCTCGTAGCGGCGCAGTGCGCCCATCGCCTGGCCGAGCGGCTTCGCCGCCTCCGTCCACAGGATGTCGACGAGCGTGCGGCCGAACAGCTCGGGGTGGGCGTGGGTCTGCGCGAAGTGGCCGGGGACCACGCGGGCGCCGAGCTTCCACGTACCCGTGTGCTTGACGTCCTCCCCCGCCATCAGGCGCAGGAAGTGGGACTTCCCGGAGCCGTTCGAGCCCAGGACCGCGACCCGCTCCCCGTAGAAGACCTCCAGGGAGAAGGGCTTCATCAGCCCGGTGAGCTCCAGGTTCTCCACCGTGAGCGCGCGCACGCCCGTACGGCCGCCCTTGAGCCGCATCTTGATGTCCTGCTCGCGCGGCGGCTCGGGCGGCGGACCGGCCTCCTCGAACCTCTTGAAGCGGGTCTGCATCGCGTGGTACCGCGAGGCCATGTCCGGGCTGCTCGCGGCCTGGCCGCGCAGTCGCAGCACCAGGGCCTTCAGCCGGGCGTGCTCCTCGTCCCAGCGCCGCTTGAGCTCCTCGAAGCGCGCGAAGCGCTCCTTGCGGGCGGCGTGGAACGTGCCGAAGCCCTCGCCGTGCACCCAGACGTCGGAGCCGTTCGGGCTCGCCTCCAGGCTGATGATCTTCTCGGCGGCCTGGGTCAGCAGCTCCCGGTCGTGGCTGACGAAGAGCACCGTCTTGCGGGTGGCCGCCAGCTGCTCCTCCAGCCACCGCTTGCCCGGGACGTCCAGGTAGTTGTCCGGCTCGTCGAGCAGCAGCACCTCGTCCGGCCCGCGCAGCAGCGCCTCCAGGACCAGCCGCTTCTGCTCACCGCCCGAGAGCGTGCGCACCTCGCGGAACTGCGCCGTGTCGTACGGGATCGCCAGCGCGGCCATCGTGCAGACGTCCCACAGCGTCTCCGCCTCGTACCCCTGCACGTCGGCCCAGTCGCTGAGCGCCTGCGCGTACTGCATCTGGGCGGCTTCGTCGTCCACCGTCAGGATCAGCTGCTCGGCCCGGTCCACCGCCTTGGCGGCCTCCCGGATCCGCGGCTGGGCCACCGAGACCAGCAGGTCCCGTACGGTCGTCTCGTCGCGGACCGAGCCCACGAACTGCGACATCACGCCCAGCCCGCCGCTGACGGTCACACCGCCGCCGTGCGGCTGGAGCTCGCCGGAGATCATCTTCAGCAGCGTGGTCTTGCCGGCCCCGTTCGCCCCGACCAGGGCGGCGACCGACCCCTCCCCCACCCGGAAGGAGACGTCGGGGAGCAGAACCCGCCCGTCGGGAAGGTAGTACTCCAGGTGGCTGGCTTCGAGATGTCCCATGCGGGGCATTGTCCAGGTCCGGCGCCGATCCGCCCAAACGAGTTAGTCGGCTACGAGCACTAGCAGCAGCCGGCTCCCGGCAGCGTCCGCAGGTTCCGTGCTTCCTTGCTGCGGGCGGCCAGCAGCTCGTCGGCCGGGTAGCCGACCTCCTCCAGGGTCAGCCCGTGCGGCTTGACCACGTGCACCGAGGAGTCCCGTACGGCCGCGGCCAGCACCTTCCCGGGCCAGTCGGTCGTCCGGTGGCCGTCGCCTACGTGCAGCAGGGCCCCGACCAGCGAGCGGACCATGTTGTGGCAGAAGGCGTCGGCGCGGACGGTCGCGGTGATGATCCCCTCCGCGTCCCGCTCCCAGCTGAGCTGCTGGAGGGTGCGGATGGTCGTGGCCCCCTCGCGCTTCTTGCAGTACGCGGCGAAGTCGTGCTCCCCGACCAGCGCGGCGGCGGCCTCGTTCATGGCGTCCACGTCGAGCGGCCACTGGTACCAGAGCACGTGCCCTCGCCGCAGCGGGTCCACGCCGGCCTGGTGGTCGCCCACGCGGTAGGCGTAGCGGCGCCAGATCGCGGAGAACCGCGCGTTGAACCCGGCGGGGGCCTCGGCGGCCTTCCACACCCGTACGTCGTGCGGCAGCCGCCCGGCGAGGCGGCGCAGGAGCTTGTCCTGGTGCTCGGCCCACACCTCGTCGCGCACGTCGAACTGCGCGACCTGCCCGCGCGCGTGCACGCCCGCGTCGGTCCGGCCGGCCACGGTGAGCTCCACCGGGTCGGGCAGCCGCATCACGGTCTGCAGGGCCGACTCCAGCTCCCCCTGGACGGTCCGCAGCACGCGCTGCTTCGCCCAGCCGGAGAAGTCCTTGCCGTCGTAGCTCAGGTCCAGCCTGACCCGGACGTGTCCGGGCTCCACCTCGTCACTCACGTGACAGATCCTCTCAGCTGCGTCTTTCGCACCAATGCAGAACGGGCCCGCCCCGGTGAGGGGGCGGGCCCGTTCAGAGCCGTTCAGCGTGATCCCGGAAGGGATCAGGCCTCCTTGGTCTCCTCGGCGGCGGGAGCCTCAGCGGCCTCCGCCTCCTTCACGGCGCGCTTGGTGGCGGCCTCGGCCTCACCAGTGGCCTGCTGGGCGACCGTAAGGGCCTCGACCAGCTCGATCACGGCCATCGGGGCGTTGTCGCCACGACGGTTGCCGATCTTGGTGATGCGCGTGTAACCACCGGGGCGGTTTTCGTAGCGCGGGGCGATCTCGGTGAACAGCGTGTGCACGATGCTCTTGTCCGTGATCGTCTGCAGCACCAGGCGACGGTTGTGGATGTCGCCCTTCTTGGCCTTGGTCACCAGACGCTCGGCGTAGGGACGCAGGCGGCGGGCCTTGGCCTCGGTGGTGGTGATGCGGCCGTGCTCGAAGAGCGACTTCGCGAGGTTCGCGAGGAGGTGCTTCTCGTGCGCGGCGCTGCCGCCCAGACGGGCACCCTTTGCGGGACGCGGCATGGTCATACTCCTTCATATCTGCACCGGCCGTGTCAGGTACCGGTGACAGTTCCCCCGAGGCGGATGCCGCGGGAAAGTTTCTGGTGGTGCTTAGTACTGCTCGGTCTCGACGAAACCGGCGTCCGCGTCGTCGTCGGCGCCGAAGGCGTCGGCAGCGGCGGTCGGGTCGAATCCGGGCGGGCTGTCCTTGAGGGCCAGGCCCATGCCGGCCAGCTTCGCCTTGACCTCGTCGATCGACTTCGCACCGAAGTTGCGGATGTCGAGCAGGTCGGCCTCGGAGCGGGCGACGAGCTCACCCACGGAGTGGATGCCCTCGCGCTTGAGGCAGTTGTACGACCGAACGGTGAGCTCGAGCTCCTCGATCGGCAGGGCGAGATCAGCGGCCAGGGCCGCGTCCGTCGGCGAGGGGCCCATGTCGATGCCCTCGGCGTCGATGTTGAGCTCGCGGGCCAGACCGAACAGCTCGACCAGGGTCTTGCCGGCGGACGCCATGGCGTCGCGCGGGCGCATGGCCTGCTTGGTCTCGACGTCGACGATCAGCTTGTCGAAGTCGGTGCGCTGCTCGACTCGGGTCGCCTCGACCTTGTAGGTGACCTTGAGGACCGGGCTGTAGATGGAGTCGATCGGGATGCGACCGATCTCCTGGCCCAGCTGCTTGTTCTGGACGGCGGAGACGTAGCCGCGACCGCGCTCGACGGTCAGCTCCATCTCCAGCTTGCCCTTGCCGTTGAGCGTGGCGAGGACCAGGTCCGGGTTGTGCACCTCGACACCGGCCGGGGGCGCGATGTCGGCAGCGGTGACCAGGCCGGGACCCTGCTTGCGCAGGTACATCACGACCGGCTCGTCGTGCTCCGAGGAGACGACCAGCTGCTTGATGTTGAGGATGATGTCGGTGACGTCTTCCTTGACACCCGGCACGGTGGTGAACTCGTGCAGGACGCCGTCCACGCGGATGCTGGTGACAGCGGCACCCGGGATCGAGGACAGGAGCGTGCGGCGGAGCGAGTTGCCGAGGGTGTAGCCGAAGCCCGGCTCCAGCGGCTCGATCACGAACCGCGAGCGGTACTCGTCTACGACCTCTTCGGTCAGCGAGGGGCGCTGAGCGATAAGCATGTGGATTCCTTCATTCGTGGACGCCCACTATTTGACGCCCGACGGAGTGCAGCACAGAGCTACGAACTACAAGGGTACGGGCGGTACGTCCCCCGCGAGGGGTTCGTACCGCCCGGACACTCAAAGACGCACAGGCGCGAAGCCCGGCGTCGCCGAATCAGACGCGGCGACGCTTGGGCGGACGGCAGCCGTTGTGCGGGGTGGGGGTGACGTCCTGGATCGAGCCGACCTCGAGGCCAGTGGCCTGGAGGGAGCGGATCGCGGTCTCACGGCCGGAGCCGGGACCCTTGACGAAGACGTCGACCTTGCGCATGCCGTGCTCCTGCGCGCGACGGGCGGCCGACTCGGCGGCCATCTGCGCGGCGAAGGGGGTGGACTTGCGCGAGCCCTTGAAGCCGACGTGGCCGGCGGAGGCCCAAGAGATCACGTTGCCCGCGGGGTCCGTGATCGAAACGATGGTGTTGTTGAACGTGCTCTTGATGTGGGCGTGCCCATGAGCGACGTTCTTCTTTTCCTTGCGGCGCACCTTCTTGGCAGCGCCCTGACGACCCTTGGGGGGCATCTAAATCTCCTACGGGAGGTGGTCGGTCCTACAGCGCAAGACCGCTGAACAGGACTACTTCTTGCCCGGCTTCTTCTTACCGGCGATCGCGCGACGCGGACCCTTGCGGGTACGGGCGTTCGTGCTGGTGCGCTGACCGTGCACGGGCAGGCCACGACGGTGGCGAACACCCTGGTAGCACTGGATCTCGACCTTGCGACGGATGTCGGCCTGGATCTCGCGGCGGAGGTCACCCTCGGTGCGGAGGTTGGCGTCCACGTACTCGCGGATCTTGACGAGGTCCTCTTCGGCCAGGTCACGAACGCGGGTGTCGGGGTTCACACCGGTGGCCGCAAGGATTTCCTTGGACCGGGTGCGACCGACACCGAAGACGTAGGTAAGTGCGATCTCCACACGCTTTTCGCGCGGGATGTCAACACCGGAAACGCGTGCCATTCAATGGCTCCTGTGTGTTCGGGGGTCTTCCGCAGAACCGAACCCCGACCGCCGACCACTCCTGTGTGGGTGGTGGTACGCCCGGGTCCCCGGCCCCCGCCGGAGGTGCCGCCGGCCCTGGTCAGGGCTGGGCGGGTTCTGCGTATGTACGTTTTCTTACGTCGCGCGAAGAACTGCGTAGTGCAGGTCGGTCGGCGTGCGTCAGCCCTGGCGCTGCTTGTGGCGCAGGTTGTCGCAGATGACCATGACCCGACCGTGACGGCGGATCACCTTGCACTTGTCGCAGATCTTCTTGACGCTCGGCTTGACCTTCATGTTGGTGAGGTTCTCCGGGTCAGTGCCACCACCCGCGTCGGGACAGGACGTCCGGACGGGAGCGAAGACAAGATCTACTTGTATCGGTAGACGATCCGGCCACGCGTCAGGTCGTACGGAGAGAGCTCCACGACGACCCGGTCATCAGGGAGGATGCGGATGTAGTGCATGCGCATCTTGCCGCTGATGTGCGCGAGGACTTTGTGACCGTTCTGGAGTTCCACCTTGAACATCGCGTTCGGGAGGGACTCGATCACGGTGCCCTCGATTTCGATGGCACCTTGCTTCTTGGCCACGCTTCGCCTTTCGAATCGGCTACCTTGATCAGCTCCCCCGCCTTCGCATGAGGACATGCGGGTGCAAAGGAGCCGACGAGTCAGTCTACGTCAGGGCCCACTGAAAGACGAATCCGGAAAGTGTGCCCTACAGGATAGATCATCAATCCTGCCCATACCGGTCGGCCCAGCCGGGGCCGACCCGCCTCAGCCCAGTGGGTCCGGCGCGGTGGACACGCCGTACTCCGCCAGCTTCGCCTTGCCGCAGTCCGGGGAGGTCAGGACGATCGGTCCCTCCTCGGTCAGGGCGATGGAGTGCTCCCAGTGCGAGGACCAGGTGCCGTCCGTGGTGATGACCGTCCAGTCGTCCGCCAGGACCTCCGTCTGGGCGGTGCCCAGCGAGACCATCGGCTCGATCGCCAGGCACAGGCCGGGGACGAGCTTGATGCCCTTGCCCCGCTTGCGCGAGACGTAGTTCAGCAGGTGCGGGTCCATGTGCATCTCGGAACCGATGCCGTGGCCGCCGTAGTCCTCGATGATCCCGAACTTGCCGAGGCTGTGCTCACCCGTGGTCGGGCGCGGCTGCCGCTTGATGTAGGTCTCGATCGCCTTCGAGATGTCCACGAGGCGGTTGCCGAGCTTCATGGCGGCGATACCGGCCCACATGGACTCCTCGGTCACCCGGGAGAGCTCCACGAGCTCAGGGGCGTGCCCAGAGCCCACGAAAGCGGTGTACGCGGCGTCGCCGTGCCAGCCGTCGACGATCGCACCGGCGTCGATCGAGATGATGTCGCCGTCCTTGAGGACCGTCTTGTCGTCGGGGATGCCGTGGACCACGACCTCGTTGACCGAGGTGCAGATGGTCGCGGGGAACCCGCCGTAGCCGAGGAAGTTCGACTTGGCGCCGGCGTCCGCGATGACCTTGCGGGCCACCATGTCCAGATCCCGCGTCGTGGCGCCCGGCACGGCCGCCTCACGGGTCGCCGCGTGGATCGCAGCGACGACCAGCCCCGCCTCACGCATCTTCGCGATCTGCTCGGGGGTCTTGATCTGGACCATGACGTACCTGCCACCTTCAGAATCGGGTCTTTCAACAGTACGGCCGCGGCGTCCTGGGGACACCGCGGCCGGGGCTGCACTACAGGTGAACTGCTTCTGGCTACTTCTTCAGGGCGTCCAGCGCACGCTGCGTGACGTCCTTGACCTCACCCAGGGCCGGGATCGTCGACACGAGGCCCTGGGCCTTGTAGTAGTCGATGATCGGCTCGGTCTGGGTGTGGTAGACCTCCAGCCGGTTGCGCACGGCTTCCTCGGTCTGGTCCTCGCGCACGTACAGCTCGCCGCCGTCGACGTCGCAGACACCCTCGACCTTCGACGGGCGGTAGTCCACGTGGTAGATGTGCGAGCTGTCCTTGCGGCAGGTGCGACGGCCGGCGAGGCGCTTGACGACCTCGTCCTCCTCGACCTCCAGGTCGAGGACGGCGTCGAGGTTCATGGCCCCGGCCTTCAACATCACGTCGAGGGCTTCCGCCTGGGAGACGTTGCGCGGGAAACCGTCGAGCAGGAAACCGCCGGCGGCGTCCTCCTGCTCCATGCGGTCCTTGGCCATGCCGATGGTGATCTCGTCCGGGACGAGGTCACCCGCGTCCATGAACGCCTTCGCACGCCGGCCGAGCTCGGTGCCCTGGCTGATGTTGGCCCGGAACAGGTCGCCCGTGGAGATGTGCGGGATCGACAAGGTCTCGGCAAGGACAGTCGCCTGCGTTCCCTTGCCCGCACCCGGCGGGCCGACGAGGACGATTCGCATCAGCGGAGGAACCCTTCGTAATTACGCTGCTGGAGCTGGCTCTCGATCTGCTTCACGGTTTCCAGACCCACACCCACGATGATCAGGATGCTCGTCCCGCCGAACGGGAAGTTCTGGTTCGCTCCGAAGCCGGCCAACGCCATCGTCGGCACAAGAGCGATCAGACCCAGGTACAGCGACCCCGGCCAGGTGATCCGGTTGAGTACGTAGCTGAGGTACTCGGCGGTAGGCCGACCGGCGCGGATGCCCGGAATGAACCCACCATACTTCTTCATGTTGTCTGCAACTTCCTCGGGGTTGAACGAGATCGCCACGTAGAAGAACGCGAAGAAAACGATCAGGAGGAAGTAGGTGGCGATGTAGTACGGGTGATCGCCCTTGACGAAGTGCTTGCTGATCCAGTTGGCCCAGCCGGCGGTGGAACCGCTGAACTGGACGATCAACGCCGGGATGTACAGCAGCGACGAGGCGAAGATGACCGGGATGACACCGGCCTGGTTCACCTTGAGGGGGATGTACGTCGAGGTACCGCCGTACGCACGCCGGCCGATCATGCGCTTCGCGTACTGGACCGGGATCCGCCGCTGCGCCTGTTCGACGAAGACCACCAGGGCCACCATCGCGAGGCCGACCAGGATGACCACGCCGAACTCGACCCAGCCGTCCGCGATCTTGCCCTGCTCCTTGATGGCCCACAGGGAGCCGACGAAGCCGGCGGCGATCGAGATGAACATAAGGATCGACATGCCGTTGCCGATGCCCCGGTCGGTGATGAGCTCACCGAGCCACATGACGAGGCAGGTACCGGCAGTCATGGTGAGCACCATGACCACGGTCGTGAAGATCGACCGGTCGGGGACGATCTGGTCCTTGACCTGGCAGCCCTGGAAGAGGGCGCCGCTGCGGGCGGTGGCGACGAGGCCGGTGCCCTGCAGGATCGCGAGCGCGACCGTCAGATAGCGCGTGTACTGAGTGATCTTCGACGTGCCGGACTGACCCTCTTTTTTGAGGTTCTCCAGCTTCGGGATGACCACGGTCAGCAGCTGCAGGATGATGCTCGCCGTGATGTACGGCATGATGCCGAGCGCAAAGATCGTGATCTGCAACAGCGCGCCACCGCTGAACATGTTGACGAGACCGAAGAGGCTGTTGTTGCCCGCCCCCATCTGGTCCACGCAGATCTGAACGTTCTTGTAGCTCACACCGGGTACCGGCACGTGGGAACCGAGTCGGTACAGCGCGATGATGGCGAGCGTGAAAAGCAGCTTCTTGCGCAGGTCGGGCGTCTTGAACGCCCGGGCGAACGCGGTGAGCACGGTGCCTCCTGCGACCCCCGCGCTACTGCGTCAGAGGTGACGGTCTGAGGGATCGACGAATGTGTACAAGCAAAGGTGCAGGCCACCTTACCGGCGTCTGCACCTTCCGCGGAACGACCAACCGGGGATGCCCCATATGTGAGGCATCCCCGGTCGGGTTTCTAGCTATTTGTCACTGAGTTCGTCTTAGACGAGCTCGGTCACAGAGCCACCAGCGGCGGCAATCTTCTCCTTGGCGGAGCCGGAAACGGCGTCAACCGAAACCTGCAGCGCCACGGAGATCTCGCCCTGGCCCAGGACCTTGACGAGGCTGTTCTTGCGAACCGCGCCCTTGGCGACCAGGTCGGCCACCGTGACTTCTCCACCCTCGGGGTAGAGAGCGCCGAGCTTGTCCAGGTTCACGACCTGGAACTCGGTGCGGAACGGGTTCTTGAAGCCCTTGAGCTTCGGCAGACGCATGTGGAGGGGCATCTGCCCGCCCTCGAAGCGCTGCGGGATCTGGTAACGGGCCTTCTGGCCCTTCGTACCACGACCGGCCGTCTTACCCTTCGACGCCTCACCACGACCGACACGGGTCTTCGCGGTCTTGGCGCCGGGGGCGGGACGGAGGTTGTGGGCCTTCAGCGGGCTGCTCTCAGCCATGTTAGTCAACCTCCTCAACCGTCACGAGGTGGCGGACGGTGTGAACCATTCCGCGGAACTCGGGGCGGTCCTCCTTGACGACGACGTCGTTCAGGCGCTTGAGCCCGAGCGAACGCAGCGTGTCACGGTGGTTCTGCTTGCTGCCGATGTACGACTTGATCTGCGTGACCTTGAGGCGAGCCATTACGCACCCGCCCCAGCACGTGCACGGAGCAGAGCCGCGGGGGCGACGTCCTCGAGGGGCAGACCACGGCGAGCCGCGATCTCCTCGGGACGCTGCAGGCCCTTGAGGGCCGCCACGGTCGCGTGCACGATGTTGATCGCGTTGGAAGAACCAAGCGACTTCGACAGGATGTCGTGAACGCCGGCGCACTCCAGAACGGCGCGCACCGGGCCACCGGCGATAACACCGGTACCGGGGGCGGCCGGCTTCAGCAGCACGACGCCCGCGGCACGCTCACCCGTGATCGGGTGAGGAATGGTGCCCTGGATGCGCGGAACCTTGAAGAAGGACTTCTTGGCTTCCTCGACACCCTTGGCAATGGCCGCGGGAACTTCCTTGGCCTTGCCGTAACCGACACCTACAGTGCCGTCACCGTCGCCCACCACGACCAGCGCGGTGAAGCTGAAGCGGCGACCACCCTTGACAACCTTGGCGACGCGGTTGATCGCGACAACGCGCTCAACGTAAGCGGTCTTCTCGGCGGCAGGGCCACCGTCGCGACCCTTCCGGTCCCGCCGCTCGCCGCCACCGGCACCGCTTCCGCGGCGCTGGGGTCCAGCCATTGGATTACCTCTCTCTGTTACGTCCGTGAGTCCCGGAAAACGGGGCTTAGAACTTCAGCCCGGCTTCGCGGGCGGCGTCAGCCAGAGCGGCAATGCGCCCGGCGTATCGGTTGCCACCGCGGTCGAACACGACGGTCTCGACACCCGCAGCCTTGGCACGCTCGGCGACGAGTGCGCCGACGGCCTGGGCCTGCGAGCTCTTGTCGCCTTCGCCACCACGGATCGAAGCGTCCAGGGTCGACGCGGACGCCAGGGTGTGACCCTGGAGGTCGTCGATGACCTGAGCAACGATGTTGCGGTTGGAACGCGTCACGACGAGGCGCGGACGCTCCGCCGTACCCGAGACGTTCTTGCGGATGCGGATGTGGCGGCGGGCCTTGGCGGCACGCTTGTACGCGTCGCCCTTGGCGATCTTTACACCGTATGCCATGGCTACTTACCAGCCTTTCCGACCTTGCGGCGGATGACTTCGCCGGCGTACTTGACACCCTTGGCCTTGTACGGGTCGGGCTTCCGCAGCTTGCGGATGTTGGCGGCGACCTCGCCGACCTTCTGCTTGTCGATGCCCTCGACCGAGAACTTGGTGGGCGACTCGACCTTGAAGGAGATGCCCTCGGGCGCCTCGATCAGGATCGGGTGGCTGTAGCCAAGCTGGAACTCCAGGTTGGAGCCCTTCGCGGCGACGCGGTAACCGACACCGCTGATCTCAAGAGCCTTGACGTAACCCGTGGTCACGCCGGTGATCATGTTCGCCACCAGCGTGCGGGACAGGCCGTGCAGGGCCTTGTTCTGACGCTCGTCGTTGGGGCGGGTGACGTTGAGAACGCCGTCCTCACCCTTGACGATCTCGATCGGCGCCTTGACCGTGAGCGCGAGGGAACCCTTGGGGCCCTTCACAGCCACAGCCTGGCCGTCGATGGTGACGTCCACACCGGCGGGAACCTGGATGGGGAGCTTGCCGATTCGCGACATTGCTTTTCCTCCGTTCCCGACTACCAGACGTAGGCGAGGACTTCCCCACCTACGCCCTTCTTGCCTGCCTGCTGGCCGGTGAGCAGACCGTGGGACGTGGAGATGATCGCCACGCCCAGGCCGCCGAGCACCTTCGGCAGGTTGGTGGACTTTGCGTACACACGCAGACCGGGCTTCGAGATCCGCTTGATGCCCGCAATGGAGCGCTCGCGGTTCGGGCCGAACTTCAGCTCGAGGACGAGGTTCTTGCCGACCTCGGCGTCCTCGACCTTCCAGCCGGTGATGAAACCCTCCTGCTTGAGGATTTCTGCGATGTGCGACTTGATCTTGCTGTGCGGCATCACGACGGAGTCGTGGTACGCCGAGTTAGCGTTACGCAGACGCGTGAGCATGTCTGCGATCGGGTCAGTCATGGTCATGAAGTGGCCTTCGGCCTCTCTCGCCGGGGTTTCCTGTATGCGCCATCCCTCTCCCCACTCAGTGGCGGGACGGGTGCGGTGCGGGGACCTACGGCGTAGTAAGTCGTTATGGGCGGCGGACGCCCAACCACACAAGCCTAAGGCATGCGCGGCCGGGCATCCGCCGACCAGATGCTTACCGAGAGTGCCTGGAAGTTCCCAAGTCCTTGCGGACGAGAGGGAATTACCAGGAGCTCTTGGTCACGCCCGGCAGCTCGCCACGGTGAGCCATCTCACGAAGGCAGACGCGGCACAGGCCGAACTTGCGGTACACGGAGTGGGGGCGACCGCAGCGCTGGCAGCGGGTGTACGCACGCACACCGAACTTGGGCTTGCGGGCAGCCTTCGCGATGAGAGCCTTCTTCGCCATCTCGCTTACGCCTCCTTGAAGGGGAAGCCGAGGTGACGAAGGAGGGCGCGGCCCTCATCGTCGTTGGTCGCCGTGGTGACCACGGTGATGTCCATACCCCGGGTACGGTCGATCTTGTCCTGGTCGATCTCGTGGAACATGACCTGCTCCGTGAGACCGAAGGTGTAGTTGCCACGGCCGTCGAACTGCTTCGGCGACAGACCACGGAAGTCACGGATACGCGGCAGCGCGAGCGACAGCGTACGGTCCAGGAACTCCCACATGCGGTCACCACGGAGGGTGACGTGGCAGCCGATCGGCTGACCCTCGCGCAGCTTGAACTGCGCGATGGACTTGCGGGCCTTCGTGACGGCCGGCTTCTGACCGGTGATCGTCGTCAGGTCCTTGATGGCGCCGTCGATCAGCTTGGAGTCGCGGGCGGCGTCGCCCACACCCATGTTGACCACGATCTTCACGAGGCCGGGAATCTGCATGACGTTCTCGTAGGAGAACTCTTCACGCAGCTTGCCCGCGATGTCCTCGCGGTACTTCGTCTTGAGACGCGGAGTGGTAGCCATCAGATGTCCTCACCCGTCCGCTTGGCAACGCGGATCTTGTTGCCCTCGTCATCGAAGCGGAAACCGACGCGGGTAACGACCTTCTGGCCGTCCTTCTCCACAACCAGCTGAACGTTGCTGACGTGGATCGGCGCCTCGGTGATCACGATGCCACCGGTCTGCGAGCCACCAGCGGTCTGGCCGGCCTTGGTGTGCTTCTTGACCCGGTTGACACCCTCGACGAGGACACGGTTCTCAGTAGGGATGGCCAGAATGACCTTGCCCTGCTTGCCCTTGTCCTTACCGGTGATGACCTGAACCAGGTCGCCCTTCTTGATCTTCATGCTTACAGCACCTCCGGCGCGAGCGAGATGATCTTCATGAACTTCTTCTCGCGCAGCTCACGGCCCACCGGGCCGAAGATACGGGTGCCGCGAGGGTCGCCGTCGTTCTTCAGAATGACGGCGGCGTTCTCGTCGAAGCGGATGTACGAGCCGTCCTGGCGGCGGCGTTCCTTCACGGTGCGAACGATGACCGCCTTGACGACGTCACCCTTCTTCACGTTGCCACCGGGGATCGCGTCCTTGACGGTGGCAACGATGACGTCACCGATGCCCGCGTAGCGGCGACCGGAACCACCGAGAACACGGATGCAAAGGATCTCCTTGGCACCAGTGTTGTCGGCGACACGCAGTCGCGACTCCTGCTGGATCACGTCTATCTCCTGTTTGTCTGCCGGTTCCCGGCGGGGGCATCACTCCGAAGAGCTACCGCCCCCACCGAGCCTGGCGGAACGAACCTGAGGGGCCCCTGGGCTTGATGCCCAGGGCCTCAGATAATTACTTGGCCTTCTCGAGGATCTCGACGATGCGCCAGCGCTTGCTCGCCGACAGCGGACGCGTCTCCATGATGAGGACGCGGTCGCCGACGCCGGCAGCGTTCTGCTCGTCGTGCGCCTTGAGCTTGTTCGTACGGCGGATGACCTTGCCGTACAGAGCGTGCTTCACGCGGTCCTCGACAGCGACGACGACGGTCTTGTCCATCTTGTCGCTGACGACAAGACCCTCACGGGTCTTGCGGAAGCCGCGGTCAGTCGTCTCAGTCACGTTCTTCTCGCTCATCAGGCGCTCTCCACCGTCTCGATACCGAGCTCACGCTCGTGCATCAGGGTGTAGATGCGAGCGATGTCCTTACGGACGGACTTGAGCCGGCCGTTGTTCTCCAGCTGACCCGTGGCCGCCTGGAAGCGCAGCTTGAACAGCTCTTCCTTGGCCTCGCGCAGCTTGCCAACGAGCTCCTCGTTACCGAGCTCACGCAGCTCGGACGCCTTGGTTCCCGTCGCCATCACGACTCACCTGCCTCGCGCCGAACAATCCGGCACTTCATCGGAAGCTTGTGAGCAGCGCGGGTGAGCGCCTCACGAGCAATCTTCTCGTTCGGGTAGGACAGCTCGAACATGACCCGGCCCGGGTGCACGTTCGCGATCCACCACTCGGGAGAACCCTTACCGGAACCCATGCGGGTCTCGGCAGGCTTCTTCGTCAGGGGACGGTCCGGGTAAATGTTGATCCAGACCTTGCCGCCACGCTTGATGTGGCGGGTCATCGCGATACGAGCCGCCTCGATCTGGCGGTTCGTCACGTAGGCGGGGGTAAGCGCCTGGATGCCGTACTCGCCGAACGAGACCTCAGTACCGCCCTTGGCCATACCGCGGCGCTTCGGGTGGTGCTGCTTGCGGTGCTTGACCCTACGAGGGATCAGCATGTCGGTCAGGCCTCCGTTCCGGTGCTCTCAGCCGGAGCGGCGGCGGGAGCGTCGGCCTTGGGGGCCTCGGCACCAACAGCCTGCTGCGGCTTGCGGCCACCACGGCCGCCGCGCTCGCCACCACGGCCACCACGGCCTGCGGGACGGTCGCCAGCGCCGGCGGCACCACGGGCCGGGCGGTTACCCGCACGGGCCGCAGCGTTCTCGGCGCGAACCTCGGCGATGTTCTTGACGTCGCCCTTGTAGATCCAGACCTTCACACCGATACGACCGAAGGTGGTCTTGGCCTCGAAGAAGCCGTAGTCCACGTTCGCGCGGAGGGTGTGCAGCGGCACACGGCCTTCGCGGTAGAACTCGGAGCGGGACATCTCGGCGCCGCCGAGGCGACCGCCACACTGGATCTTGATGCCCTTGGCGCCGGCCTTCATCGTGCCCTGCATGCTCTTACGCATGGCGCGACGGAAGGAGACGCGGGAGGAGAGCTGCTCGGCAACGGCCTGGGCAACCAGCTGAGCGTCGACCTCGGGGTTCTTGACCTCGAGGATGTTCAGCTGGACCTGCTTGCCCGTGAGCTTCTCGAGGTCACCGCGGATGCGGTCGGCCTCGGCGCCACGGCGACCGATGACGATGCCCGGACGAGCGGTGTGGATGTCCACACGCACGCGGTCACGGGTGCGCTCGATCTCAACCTTCGAGATGCCGGCGCGCTCCATGCCGGACGTCATCATCCTGCGGATGGCGACGTCTTCCTTGACGTAGTCCTTGTACAGCTTGTCGGCGTACCAACGCGACTTGAAGTCGGTGGTGATGCCGAGCCGGAACCCGTGCGGGTTTACCTTCTGGCCCATTACCGGGAACCTTCCTTGCTGCTGACGACCACGGTGATGTGGCTGGTCCGCTTGCGGATCCGGTAGGCACGGCCCTGGGCACGCGGACGGAACCGCTTCAGGGTCGGGCCCTCGTCCACGTACGCCTCGCTGATGACCAGCGTGGAGGCGTCCGGGTGGTTGTAGTTGTGTGCGGCGTTGGCAATGGCGCTGTCGAGCACCTTGCCAACCGGCACGCTCGCGGCCTGCGGGGCGAAACGCAGGACCGCCTGAGCCTCCGTGGCATCCATGCCACGGATAAGGTCCACCACTCGGCGGGCCTTCATGGGCGTGACGCGGATGTACCGCGCCTGGGCCCTGGCTTCCATGGTTGTCCCTTCGGTGTAAGTCATAGTCGTAACCACCCCGCCTTTAGCGGCGCTTCGACTTCCGGTCGTCCTTGACGTGGCCGCGGAAGGTGCGAGTCGGCGAGAACTCGCCGAGCTTGTGGCCGACCATCGACTCGGTGACGAACACCGGGACGTGGATCTTGCCGTTGTGCACCGCGATGGTGTGACCCAGCATGGCCGGGATGATCATCGAGCGACGGGACCAGGTCTTGATGACGTTCTTGGTACCGGCTTCGTTCTGTACGTCCACCTTCTTGATGAGGTGTCCGTCGACGAAGGGTCCCTTCTTGAGACTGCGCGGCATCTAAACCCGCTCCTAGCGCTTCTTGTTCGTCTTGCGGCGGCGGACGATGTACTTGCTCGAAGCCTTCTTCGGCGAGCGAGTACGACCCTCCTTCTGACCCCACGGGGAGACCGGGTGACGACCACCGGAGGTCTTACCCTCACCACCACCGTGCGGGTGGTCGACCGGGTTCATCGCGACACCGCGGACGGAGGGGCGAACGCCCTTCCAGCGCATGCGGCCGGCCTTGCCCCAGTTGATGTTCGACTGCTCGGCGTTGCCGACCTCACCGACGGTCGCGCGGCAGCGCGCGTCGACGAGACGGATTTCACCGGACGGCATACGAAGGTGGGCCATGGTGCCCTCCTTCGCCAGCAGCTGCACGGAGGCACCAGCGGAGCGGGCGAACTTGGCGCCGCCACCGGGACGGAGCTCGATCGCGTGGATCGTGGTACCGACCGGGATGTTGCGGAGCGCCAGGTTGTTACCGGGCTTGATGTCGGCCGTGGGGCCGTTCTCAATCCGGTCGCCCTGCTTCAGGTTCTTCGGCGCAATGATGTAGCGCTTCTCACCGTCGGCGTAGTGCAGGAGCGCGATGCGCGCAGTGCGGTTGGGGTCGTACTCGATGTGCGCGACCTTCGCCGGCACGCCGTCCTTGTCGTGACGACGGAAGTCGATCACACGGTAGGCGCGCTTGTGGCCGCCACCCTGGTGTCGAACCGTGATCCGACCGGTGTTGTTACGGCCGCCCTTGCTGTGCAGGGGGCGGACCAGCGACTTCTCCGGCGTGGACCGCGTGATCTCGACAAAGTCGGCGACGCTGGAGCCACGACGGCCCGGGGTCGTCGGCTTGTACTTGCGGATACCCATTTCTCAGTCCTCGTCCGATTCCGGACGACTAGACCTCCGTTAGGAGGCCTGGCCGCCGAAGATGTCGATTCGGTCGCCCTCAGCGAGGGTCACGATGGCGCGCTTGGTGTCAGCGCGCTTGCCGAAACCGGTCTTGGTGCGCTTGCGCTTACCCTGACGGTTGATCGTGTTGACCCCGGTGACCTTGACCCCGAAGACCGCCTCGACGGCCTGCTTGATCTGGGTCTTGTTGGAGCCGGGCGCGACGATGAACGTGTACTTGTTCTCGTCCAGCAGCGCGTAGCTCTTCTCCGAGACAACCGGCTTGATCAGCAGGTCGCGCGGGTCAGTGAAGGTCTTGCTGGTAACGGTCGCCTCAGACATCAGGCGTCGCTCCCTTCGGTCTCATCGGCCTTGGGGCCAGACACGAAGGACTCGAAAGCGGCCTGAGTGAAGACCACGTCGTCAGAGACGATCACGTCGTACGTGTTCAGCTGGCCCGGCTCCAGGATGTGCACCTGGGGCAGGTTGCGGGCGGACAGCCACGCAGCCTCGTCGGCGCGCTCGACGACCAGGAGCACGTTCTTGCGCTCCGAGATCTTGCCGAACAGCGTCTTGGCGGCCTTCGTGGAGGCGGCACCCTCGACCACGCCGGTGACGACGTGGATGCGGGAGTGACGCGCACGGTCCGAGAGGGCACCGCGGAGGGCGGCGGCCTTCATCTTCTTCGGGGTCCGCTGCGAGTAGTCACGCGGCTGCGGGCCGTGGACGACGCCACCGCCGACGAACTGCGGAGCGCGGGTGGAACCCTGGCGAGCGCGGCCGGTGCCCTTCTGGCGGTACGGCTTGCGGCCACCACCACGGACTTCGCCACGACGCTTGGTCTTGTGCGTGCCCTGACGGGCAGCAGCCAGCTGAGCGACAACGACCTGGTGGATCAGCGGAACGCTGGTCTTCGCGTCGAAGATCTCCGCGGGGAGCTCGACGGTACCGGCCTTGTCGCCTGCCGGCGAAAGGATGTCAATGGTGCTCATTACCTCAAGCCCCCTTGGCCGCGGTACGGACCAGGACGAGGCCGCCGTTCGGACCGGGGACCGCGCCCTTGATGAGGAGCAGACCCTTCTCCGCGTCAACCGCGTGGATGGTCAGGTTCTGGGTGGTGACGCGCTCGTTGCCCATACGACCGGCCATGCGCATGCCCTTGAAGACACGCCCAGGGGTGGCGCAGCCACCGATCGAACCGGGGGAGCGGTGCTTGCGCTGGACGCCGTGCCCGGCGCCGAGGCCCTTGAAGTTGTGACGCTTCATGACACCGGCGAAGCCCTTGCCCTTGCTGTTGCCCGTGACGTCAACCTTGACGCCGGACTCGAACACGGCAGCCGTGATCTCCTGGCCGAGCGTGTACTCGCTGGCGTCGGAGGTACGGAGCTCCACCAGGTGGCGGCGGGGGGTGACGTCGGCCTTGGCGAAGTGACCCTTGAGGGGCTTGTTCACCTTGCGCGGGTCGATCTCGCCGAAGGCGATCTGGACCGACTCGTAGCCATCGATCTCGTTCTTACGGACCTGGGTAACAACGCAGGGCCCGGCCTTGACCACGGTCACCGGGACGACACGGTTGTTCTCGTCCCAGACCTGGGTCATGCCGAGCTTCTCGCCCAGGACGCCCTTGATCTGCTTTGCCATCTTCTCCGTGCCTCTCAGAGCTTGATCTCGATGTCAACGCCGGCCGGAAGGTCCAGGCGCATCAGCGAGTCAACGGTCTTGGGCGTCGGGTCGAGGATGTCGATCAGGCGCTTGTGAGTGCGCATCTCGAAGTGCTCGCGCGAGTCCTTGTACTTGTGCGGCGACTTGATGACGCAGTACACGTTCTTCTCAGTGGGCAGCGGCACCGGGCCCGCGACCGACGCACCAGTGCGCGTCACCGTCTCGACGATCTTCTTCGCCGACGAATCGATGACCTCGTGGTCGTAGGCCTTGAGCCGGATGCGGATCTTCTGTCCCGCCATGGCTACTCCGTAGTCCTGTCTGTTGTGGAAACGCTCTGGTTCTCGGCCGGCTGCGGATCGCTCCGCTGCTCTCCTCCGACCCACGCGGTCGGGCGTGTCGCGCTCCCTCTACAGAAAATTCCCATACGGAAATTCCCTCGTCCAAGGGGGCGCGGTCCCAAGACCGCAGATCGGGGGCAAACACCCACCGAGTACCTGGCAGGCACCGTGCTGACGCTTCCCAGAAGATTCCCGTACGTCCGCCCCATTGCTGCCCCGAGAGGCAGGTAAGGCGACGAGTACTGTGGGACTCGCTTCCGGTCCTCCCGGCGGGAGGCGCGCAGCATCGGCACACGGCCGAGCAACTTGAGTAGTCTGCCATACGAGACACGTATGGCGCCAATCGGGCGGAAGAGAATACCCCGCCACGCTGAGTGGTCAAACTGCACCACGCGGCGGGGGTCCCGGTCCCTTGTCCGGCGCCTTCTCAGGAGCGCGAAATCGCGCCGCATCCCGTCTGTGGTCCGGCTTCCGGGCTCGTGCTGCGGTCGTACGGGTCCATCGGGGTGCCGGAGGGCGTGGGCCCGGTGGGAGCGTCCTCGTCGAAGACGGGGTGCAGGAATCCGTCGTGGACGTCACACGCGCTGTTGGCCAGTTCCACGTCGACCTTGTCGAGCCAGAGCTTGCCTTCGGTGGACTGCCACTTGCGCGGGTCGGCCACGGAGAAGGTGATCACGCGTCGCACGATGGTGCGCTTGACCTCGTCCGCGCCGGGCGCCGCCTTCACGAACGGGTACACGAACGTGTAGTCGACCAGCACGCTGGCCCTACCCGGCCCCTGGCCGGGCTCCACCCACATCCGGCCGCGGACCTTGACCACGTCGCCCACGGGCTTCAGTTCGGCCGGCTCGGCCCGGGTGACGAGTTCCAGCGGGTCGTTCTCCGCGCTCGGGGCGGCCAGGGACTGCTCCAGGTTGCTCGGGCCCTGCTTCAGCTTGGGATCGAGCAGGTCCAGCACCACCGCGGGGCGCTCACCGCGCAGGGTCGCCGGGTCCAGGTTGGCCGCGACCAGGAACTGCTTGGCCTTCGCCAGCGCGTCGGCGACCTTCTCCTTGCTCATGCCGCCGACGGCTTGGGCCTCCGGGACCTCGATGCCGGCGGCCCCGTCGGCCCACTGGAGGGCCGGGGAGCCCCGGAAGGGGTCGGAGAGGGTCGGCCGGTCCGGGTCCACCGAGGTGGGCGGGGCGGTCGGGCGGGCCGTCTCGGCCGGCAGCGGCTGCCCGGCCTTCGCGTCCTGCGATGCCTCGCCGGTGAGCTTGTCGATGACCAGCTCCGGCCGTACGGCGATCAGCGCGAGCGCGCCGACGAAGGCGATGGCCAGGGCCGCCTTGAGCCGGCGCCCGCCCCTCCCCCGCTCCCGCCGGGTGACACCGGCCCGCCAGGCGGGCGGCCCGGCGGACCCGCGCCGGGCGTCCTCCTCGCGCAGCCGCGCGGCCACCATGCGCGCCCGCGCGGACGGCTCCTTGGGGGCTTCCCCCGCGCCCGCCTCGGCCTGTGCCAGGAACTGCGCCCACTCCTCGTCGGAGACGGCCGGTATGCCCTCGTCGTTCTTCCCCATGTCCCCCACCCCCGCCTGCGGAACCCCGTGTCACTCGGCGAAGCAGCCGGTGATGTCCGCGATCAGATCGACCGTACCGTCGTTGTCGTAGAAGCTGATCTTCCCGGGAGCGTCACCACACCCTGCGCGCCCACCTTCGCCTTCGGTACGCCGAGGCCCGCGCGCGTGTCCATCAGCCGCTTCGGGGGGACCGGAACGAACGTGGCGGCCGCGCCCGGCTCGGGGACCGTGCCGTTCACCTTGGCGATCTTCAGCCGCTGCGCCGTCTGGTGGTCGCCGAGGACGGCGATGCCCATCGACTCGGCGTTCCAGCCGAGGGTGTGTGCGCCCTGGACGGGCTGGTCGATGCCGCCCTTGCGGCCCTCGAAGATCGTGCCGCACTTGTCGATCAGGAAGTTGTAGCCGAGGTCGCGCCACAGCTCGACCTTCACGTGGTACTCGTGGATGCCCCGCACGATGGCCGCGGACTGCGAGCAGTCGTACGGTTGCGCGCTCGCGGTGTGGTGGACGAAGGCGGCCTTGACGCTGCCGCCGGGGAGGTAGCCGGGGGCCTCGTCGTTCAGGCTCTCGTCGGCCTGCCACTCCACCCGGGTGACCACAGGGGGCTGCGGTGCGGTGGAATTCGGTCCGGGCGGCAGCGCCTCCGTGGCGAGGGCGGCCGGTTGGGCGGGCGGCTCGCCCTTCTTCGTGGCGGCGCCGGCGGTGCCGGGGTCCACCAGGTTCAGGGTCAGGCCCGCCGGCAGGGCCGCGCCGCCCTTCACGCGCACCTCGGCAGCGTTCGACGGGCCGACCCACACCGGCTCGGTGGCGCCGGGTGCGCCGAGGCGCTTGCCGTCGAGCCCGGGCTGCACCGGGTCCAGGGTGATCCACCGGGACCACTTCCCGGTCTCCGAGCTGCGGGAACGGGCCTCGATGGCGCCGTTCACCCTGGCCTCGGGGTCCGTCCAGGACACCCCGAGGAGGCCGAAGAGGTCCGTGTCCTGCTGGGCGAGCACGGCCTCGCCGGAGCCCTCGGGCTTCAGGGCGAGCCGGTCGACCTCGGTCTTCGCCTTGCCGGGTTGACCGGCCGCGGCGCCGTAGGCCTTCGCCTTGCCCCGCGCCTCCCCCGGCGCCTTCGTCTCGGAAGCGCCCGGGCCGGATCCGCCCGCCACCCCCTGGAACCCGAGCACCGCCGCCACACCGAATGCGGCGGCCGGCGCCATACCGCGCACACGACCCAGTCTCAACTTGTCCCCGACCCCTGTACCGAGCACCTCAGGCGTCCCACCCGAACGCCCGGATGCTACTGGCCGACGGGCGGGACGAGGCGAGCGGCGGCCTCAGCGGTGGCGCCAGAGCACCCATTCGTGCACCGTGTTCACCTTGGCCACGTACCAGCCCCGGGGGGCATCCGGCCAGGAGTCCTCCGGCTTGGCGTCCTTCGCGGTCAGCCGCAGTACGGCCGCGTCCGCCGCGGCCGGCGGCTGGTCGCCGTGCTCCAGCTTCCTCGTCCAGACCCGGCCGTCGTACACCTCGTACGCCTGGGCCATCCGCAGGCCCCAGTCGACGTCCTCGTCCATCACCAGGTTCTCCCCCGGCTTGAGTTCCGCGGACTGGGTGAAGCCGGTGGCCAGGTACTTGCGGATCTTCCGGTGCGGCTCGGCCACGTTCGAGGTGACCGTGGTCGTCGCGTACGTGGCGAACAGGGCCAGCGACACCGCCACGGCCCACACCACCCGGCGTCCGCCGGCCAGCCGGAACATCACGCAGGCGGCGAGCACCAGCAGGGCGCCTGCGATGGTCCGCCACATGTGCAGCTTCGTCCACTCCGAGGCCAGGAACAGCGCGTCCGGCATGGCCCACGGGATGATCCAGCGCGCGTAGAGGCCCTTGCCGACCACCACGATCACGAACTCGGCGGTGACCGCGGTGAACACCACCGCGCTCAGCACCAGCCGCAGCAGGGCTCCGGTCCGTGCGCGCCACAGCGCGGCGACGCCGACCACGAAGAACGCCGGCACGAGCACGGCCAGGTACCGGGCGTAGACCCAGTTGTCGATGCGCTTGTCCCCGGGCAGTCCGGCCGCCGCCGCGAGCGCGATCCCGCACAGCAGCGCGACCATCGCGAAGGAGACCACCCGCGAGGCCCGGGTGAAGCGGGGGCTGAACACCGCGAACACGCACAGGGCGAGGGCGATCGCGCCGAAGCCCCAGGAGGAGACCGAGAAGTACCAGAGCTGCCCGATCGTGCGGGTCACCGTGCGGCGCAGCAGCTCGGGCTCCACGAGGTTGTCCATCACCTGCGTGCCCACCGAGCTCGGCGGGGTGTCCTTGAACTGCGCCTCCAGCCAGGTGGCGAGGAGTTTGGCGCCCAGGACGGAGACGGCGAGGCCGCCCCAGGCGGCGAGCGTGGAGCGCAGCGGCGCCCACTTGAAGACCAGGGCGCCCAGGAACACGGCCGCCGTGATGGCCACGACCACGCCGCCGCGGTCGTGCACCGCCATGGAGTAGCCGGCCAGCAGCCCGGCCCCCGCTCCGTACCAGGTGCGGCGGCGCGGCTCGCCCTCGCTGAGCCAGCCGTGCAGGGTGATCAGCCAGCCGAGGAGGACCACCGGGAGCACGGTGTCGGACATCGCGAACTCGGAGTAGAAGACCACGGGCGGCATCAGCGCGGCCGCCGTGGCGATCAGGAACGAGAGCCCCCTGGGCAGGTCGAGCCTGCGCAGGGCCACGTAGGCCAGGGGGAAGACCAGCGCGTTGAGCAGCGTGTTGATGCCCATGACCAGCTGGTACGCGGTGACCGGGTCGTCCGCGATCCGCAGGGCCGGGGAGAGCAGCAGCGGGTAGCCGCCGGGGATGACCGAGCCGACCGGCATCTCGGTCGTCGGCCGCCCCGCGAGCACCCTGGCGAGGACGAGGTACGAGGGCTCGTCCGCGTGGACCGAGGGGTAGCTGTTGCCCCACACCAGGGAGAGCCGGAACAGCACCTGCGTCAGGTACCCGGTGACCAGCGCCGCGGGCCAGAACCACCGCCGGCGCAGAGCGGAGTCCCGCAGGGCGAGCAGCCGCTCGGTCCCGGCGGGCTTGCCGCTCCGTTCAGGGGCGGACGCGTCCCTCGCTCCGGCCGCGTCGATCGTTTCGGTTCCCGACTGCACCCCGGGCACTTCCTGTTCTGGTTGGACTGCGGGGCAGGCTCAGCTCTGCCCGGAGGTGAAAGCGTGCCGGGCCAGGTTCTTGGCACCCTCGCGGTTCCCGCGGCGCAGCGCGCCGGGGAGCATCGTGATCGCGTGGAAGCGGGAGGCACTGTGGATGCGGGCGGCGCGGGCGGCCTTGGGCCAGCCGCGGGCCTCCATCCGGTCGGCGACCGCCTCGAAGTAACGCGCCTGCTCGGTGAAGCGGGTGCCGGTGAAGGCCTGCACCGAGGACTCGCTGACGGCGTGCCGGCGGTACTGGAAGACGGTGGCCGAGGCGTCGATCACCATGGCCTCGCCGAGTTCGAGCAGGTCGACCACGAGCGCGAGGTCCTGGACCACCGAGTACTCGGACTGGAAGTTCACCTTGCGCAGGGCCTCACCGCGCCAGGCGATGGACGGGAAGTACAGCCAGTTCCCGCGCAGCACGCTGACGGCCAGCTCCTCGCCCGCCATGGTGCGGTTGCCCTTCACCTGCGGGGCGTAGAGCCTGCGCTTGACGTTGTCGGCGAGACCGGCGGTGACCCGGCCCTCGCCGTCGATGACCTCGACGCCGGGCTGGATCATGCCGATGCCGGGCTGGGCCTCGGCCAGGCCCCGTACGGTCTTCAGGTAGTTCGGGTGGAGCACGTCGTCACAGCCCATGATGACGACGTAGTCGGCCTCGGAGAGGTGCACGCACTTCTTGAAGTTCTCGTTGATGCCGAGGTTCTGCTCGTTGCGGGTGTAGTGGACCCGCTCGTCGCCGAGCTCCGCGAACCAGCCGGGTACGTCCGGCTCCTTGCCGTCGTCGATCACGACGAGCCGGAAGTCCGGGTCCGTCTGCGCCAGGATGCTGCGGACCGCGTCCTGCATCAGCTGGACGTCCCCGTAGTAGGGGAGCATGAAGTCGAAGGTCACCACGGTGATTCCTCAGGCCTTGACGGAGTCTGCGGGTTCGGTGGCCGGCGCCTCGGGCTCGGCCGGGGTGGCGGGCTCGACCGGGGCGGGCTGACGGACGGCGTCCGGGCCGAGGCGCTCGTCGTTGTGGCGCGCGCCCTCGCTGAGCGCCACCGTCCGGGCCAGGTCGGTGATCTTCTTCTCGAGCGAGCGGAAGCGCAGGAAGGTGTTGAGCGTGAGGAAGCCCATGGCCAGGACCATCACGTACAGCACCAGGTCGGTGCCGCGGCCGACGCCGAGCTGGTGGGCCAGCCAGGTCACGTCGGTGGGCCGCAGGACG
This sequence comes from Streptomyces sp. NPDC058289, assembly GCF_042880975.1. Classification (NCBI taxonomy): domain Bacteria; kingdom Bacillati; phylum Actinomycetota; class Actinomycetes; order Kitasatosporales; family Streptomycetaceae; genus Streptomyces; species Streptomyces sp. NPDC058289. The sequence goes on along the minus strand of NZ_JBHVYI010000016.1, from coordinate 91,662 downwards.
GCGTACACGTTGACGAGGACGAACACCGAGAAGGCGATGCGCTTCCAGGCACGGGTCTTCGCCTGGTCCCAGTTGCGTATGAACATGAGGGCCAGCGACACGGAGCCCAGGATGAGCACCAGCTGGATCCAGAAGTACTTCATCGGCGGCCACGCTCCCGCAGGGTGATGTCGAAGAGGATGTTGACGCCGTTGATCAGGGACTGACCCTTGGCGCGCGAGTACTCGGTGTAGAGGATGTCCACGGGGACCTCGACGACGCGCAGTCCGGAGCCGGCCAGGTAGCCGACGATCTCGGAGGCGTGGGCCATGCCGTTGTGCGTGATCTGCACCTGCTCCGCAGCCGCGCGGCCCAGGACGCGCAGGCCGTTGTGCGCGTCGGTGAGGTTGAGCTTGCGGGCGGTCGGGCTGACGGCCGCGGCGGTGCGCAGCACGACCCGCTTGATCCACGGCACCTGGCCGTTCTGCTCGATGAAGCGTGAGCCGAGCACCACGTCGGCCTCGTCGGAGCGCAGGACGGCGACCATCTTCTCGACGTCGTGGGTCTGGTGCTGGCCGTCCGCGTCGAACGTGGCGAAGTAGCGGGATCCCGGCTGGGAGAGGGCGTACTTCAGGCCGGTCTGCAGGGCTGCGCCCTGGCCGAGGTTGACCGGGTGCTGCACCAGGTGGGCACCGGTGGAGGCGATGTGCTTCGCGGAGTCGTCCGAGCTGCCGTCGTCGACGACGACTATGTTCGGAAAGGTCTTGCGCGCTCCCTCGACGACATCGGCGATCACCTGGCCCTCGTTATAGGCCGGTATGACCAGCCAGACATCGTCGTATTGGGACACGGTAGCTCCAGCGGAATGTGGCACATACGAGTGCTCGGGGATCTGAGGGACTTCGGAGGCGGCCACGGTCACTTCCCGGCTGCGCCGGCGCCCAGCGGGCTCGCGACGTCCGTCCGCCCGTGAGCGTCGCCGGCTCCCGGAACGGCTTCCGGGAACTTCAGTCTCAGCGCTGTCAGCATAGCGACGACGGTGGCGACGGAGCCGAGAGCATAGGCCAGGATCACACGCAGAGCCACGTCACCGGGGGCGAAGGTGACGCCGACCAGTACGGCGGTTCCGACGGCCCAGCAGAGCAGCTGCAGGTTGTGTCGCTTGAATACCATCAGCGCCTGACCGAGCACCATCGCGAACATGTACGCCACGGTCCCCGCGGACAACAGGAAGAAGTCGAAGCAGCCCAGGGCCGGCTTTGCGCCGAAGAGCACGCCGATCAGCCAGGGTCCGAGCACCGTGGCGGGGATGCCGCCGAGCAGGCCGAGTGCCCCGACGACCATGCCGATCCGGCGCAGCATCGCCGAGAAGGCGGCCCGGTCGCCGGCCTGGAACGCGGCGCTGAGCCCGTTGAGCAGGGAGGCCTGGAGCGAGCCGAAGACGAAGAGCGGTACCCGGGCCAGGACCAGGGCGTTCAGCAGGGCCGCGATCAGCACGCTGTCCGTGGGCGCGAGCAGCTTGGTGCTCATCACGGAGGCGTTGACCACGACCTGGGACAGCAGGGTCGAGCAGATGAGCAGGCCCAGCCCGGAGGTCAGCTCGCGCCAGGCGATCTCCTCGCCGGGTTCGACGACGCGCAGCAGTGCGGGCAGCGTGACCAGGGCGGCGATGACCGGCGCCAGCGCCAGTACGAGGCTGAAGGCGAGCGCGGAGTCCGGTACGACCACGGCGCAGCCGAAGGCGAGCACGATCCGCAGCCCGCCGTCGATGGCGAGCTGGGTGCCGTACGCGCCGAACCGGCCGAGGCCGGCCAGTACCCCGCGGGTGAGGTAGCAGACGGCCATGCCGGTGAAGGCACCGCCGAGGGCCGCCACCAGGGCCCGGTCCCCGTGGAAGAGCAGGTCCGCGATGGGGCCGGCGGCGGCGGTGAGCACGAGCAGGGTCGCGCCGAGGATCGCCGCGGTGAGCAGGGTGGCCCGGCGCAGGACGGGGGCCGCTCCGTGCCCGTCGACCGCGCGGGCGGCGACGATCCGGGTGAGCTCCTGCTCGATGGGGAAGAAGATGCCGAGCCCGATCGCCATCACGATCGTCCACAGCACCGAGACGTTCGCCATGGCTTCCGTGGACAGGCTGTGGCCGGCCACGCCGAGGTGGACGTACGAGGCCGCCCCGAGCACGACGGTGCCGCCGGCCACCGCAACGGTGCCCGGCGGCAGGGCCGCGCTGATCTTGCTCAGCAGGCTCTTCATCCCGAGCTGCCGTTCCTGTCCGCGCCCTCGGGCGCTGCGAAGGCGGGCAGTGCCAGGGCCGCTGCCAGCTGCTCGCGCCAGTCGGCGAGCGGGGGCAGGCCGGCCTCGGCCCAGCGGTCGTGCGCGAGCACGCTGAACGCCGGCCGGACGGCGGGGCGTACGAACGCGGAGGAGTCGGTGGGCCGGATCCGCTCGGGGTCCAGGCCGCTCAGCCGGTAGGTCTCGCGGGCCAACCCGAACCAGGTGGTCCGGCCGCTCGCGGTGCCGTGGTAGACCCCGCCGGGGGCGCGGCCCGCCAGGGCGGCCTGCCCGAGCTCGACGAGGCGGCCGGCCAGCGCGTAGGACCAAGTGGGCTGGCCGTGCTGGTCGTCGACCACGTCGAGGGTGTCCCGCTGGGCGGCGAGCTTGAGCATGGTGGCGACGAAGTTCGGGCCGTGCTCGCCGTACAGCCAGGCGGTGCGGACCACGTAGCCGTGCTGCGGCAGCAGTTCGGCCACGGCCTGCTCGCCGACCAGCTTGGAGCGGCCGTACGCGTTGACCGGGCCGGTCGCGGAGTCCTCGGCGTACGGCTGCTCGGCGTCGCCGGGCAGCACGTAGTCGGTGGAGACGTGCAGGAGGCGGGCTCCGGCCGCGGCGCAGGCCTCGGCCAGGACGCGTACGCCGGTGCCGTTGACGGCGGTGGCGGCCTCTTCGGCGCTCTCCGCACCGTCGACGTCGGTCCAGGCGGCACAGTTCACGACCACGGCGGCGCCCTCGACGGCGGCCCGGACGGCGGCCGGGTCGGTGATGTCGAGGTCGGTGCGGCGCAGGCCCGTCGCCGCGATGCCGGCGTCCTTGAGGACGGCCAGGACGTCCTGGCCGAGCATGCCGGCGGCGCCGGTGACGAGCCAGCGGGCGCCCGCGGTACCGGCTGCGCCCTCGGCGCTGTTGGTGCTCTTGCTCACGTCCGCGGCGGTCACTTCTGCAGCGCTGCCTTGGCCTTCAGGGGCTCCCACCAGGCGCGGTTCTCGCGGTACCAGGCGATGGTCGACGCGATGCCTTCCTCGAAGGTGACCTGCGGGGCGTAGCCGAGCTCCGAGCCGATCTTGCTGATGTCGATGGAGTAGCGCAGGTCGTGGCCCTTGCGGTCCTCGACGCGCTCGACCATCTCCCAGCCCAGGCCCGCGGCCTCCAGCAGGACGCCGGTGAGCTCCTTGTTGGTGAGCTCGACGCCGCCGCCGATGTTGTAGACCTCGCCGCCGCGACCCTTGCGCATGGCCAGGTCGATGCCGCGGCAGTGGTCGGAGACGTGCAGCCAGTCGCGCACGTTGCCGCCGTTGCCGTACAGCGGGACCTTCTTGCCGTCCATCAGGTTGGAGACGAACAGCGGGATGACCTTCTCCGGGAACTGGTAGTGCCCGTAGTTGTTGGAGCAGCGCGTGACCACGACGTCCATGCCGTGCGTGCGGGCGTAGGCCAGCGCGAGCAGGTCGGAGGAGGCCTTCGAGGCGGAGTACGGGGAGTTGGGCACCAGCGGCCACTCCTCGGTCCAGGAGCCCTCGCTGATCGAGCCGTAGACCTCGTCGGTGGAGATGTGGACGAAGCGGCCGACGCCGTGCTTGCGGGCGGCGTCCAGGAGGACCTGGGTGCCCACCACGTTGGTCATCACGAAGGGGCCCGCGCCGGCGATCGAGCGGTCCACGTGGGACTCGGCTGCGAAGTGCACGACGACGTCGTGGCCGGGCATCGCCTGGTCGACGGCCTCGGCGTCGCAGATGTCACCCTTGACGAACGAGTAGCCGGCATGACCGGCGACCGGGGCGAGGTTGGCTTCGACGCCGGAATACGTCAGCTTGTCGAAGACGGTGATCTGGGCCGTGGGGTCCGAACCGAGCTGCTGGCGGACGAATTCTGAACCGATGAAGCCGGCGCCGCCGGTCACAAGGATGCGCATAATACAAACAGTCTAGCCGCTCGCCTACTCCCCCACGGCCGCCCGCCCGCTCCCGCCCGGGCCCGGACGGCGCGCCTCCGCCGGTCTCGCATAGGGTTGTGCCTATGCGTGGAATTCTCTTGGCCGGCGGCACCGGATCCCGACTCTGGCCGCTGACGCGGGCAGTGTCGAAGCAGCTGCTGCCCGTCTTCGACAAGCCGATGATCTACTACCCGCTCTCGACGCTGGTCATGGCCGGGATCAGCGAGATCCTCGTCATCACCACCCCGGAAGACCGCGACCAGTTCGAGCGCCTGCTCGGCGACGGTTCGCAGTTCGGCATCCGGCTGGAGTACGCCGTCCAGGAGCGCCCCGAGGGCATCGCCCAGGCCTTCGTGCTCGGCGCCGACTTCATCGGCGACGACTCCGTCGCCCTGATCCTCGGCGACAACATCTTCCACGGCAGTGGCCTCGGCACCCGCCTCGCGCAGCACACCGACTCCAAGGGCGGCCGGGTCTTCGCGTACCCGGTGGCGGACCCGACGGCGTACGGCGTGGTCGAGTTCGACGAGAACGGCCAGGCCATCTCCATCGAGGAGAAGCCGACCCAGCCCAAGTCCCGGTACGCCGTGCCCGGCCTGTACTTCTACGACAACCGGGTCGTGGAGATCGCCCGCGGCCTGAAGCCCAGCGCCCGCGGCGAACTGGAGATCACCGCCGTCAACGACGCGTACCTCCAGGCCGGTGAGCTGAATGTCACCATCCTCGACCGCGGTACCGCCTGGCTGGACACCGGCACCTTCGTATCGATGGTGCAGGCCTCGGAGTTCGTGCGCGTGATCGAGGAGCGCCAGGGCTTCAAGATCGGCTGCATCGAGGAGGCCGCCTGGCGGGCGGGCCTGATCGACTCCGCGCAGCTGCGCGCGCTGGCCGAACCGCTGATCAAGAGCGGCTACGGCGACTACCTGATCGGTCTGCTCGAAGAGGAGGCCGCACGATGAAGTTCCGCGAACTCTCCATCGAGGGCGTTTTCGAGATAACGCCCCAGCAGCACGGTGACCCGCGCGGCATGTTCATGGAGTGGTACCGCTTCGACCACCTCGCCGAGGTCGTCGGGCACCCGCTGAACCTGGCGCAGGCCAACCTCTCGGTCTCACAGCGCGGTGTCGTCCGCGGCATCCACTTCGCCGACGTCCCGCGCGGCCAGGCCAAGTACGTCACCTGCGTGCGCGGCGCCGTGCTGGACATCATCGTGGACATCCGGGTCGGCTCCCCGACCTTCGGCCGCTGGGAGGGCGTCCGGCTGGACGACGTGGACCGCCGCGCCGTCTACCTGCCCGAGGGCATGGGCCACGGCTTCTGCGCGCTCACCGATGACGCCACCCTGTCCTACCTCTGCTCGGAGACGTACAACCCGACGGGCGAGCACTCGGTCCACCCGCTCGACCCCGACCTGGGCATCGACTGGCCGGCCGACGTCCCGCTGCTGTCCGCCCGCGACGACGCGGCGCCTTCGCTGGCCGACGCCGCCGCGTCCGGCCTGCTGCCGGACTACGCCGCCTGCATGGAGTTCACGGAGTCCCTGCGGGTGAAGTAACCACCGCGCACGGAGCGACGTAGGCGAAGAGGGCCGTACCCCCCGGGGTGCGGCCCTCTTCGCATGCCCGCCCGTCGGCACGCAGGCCCGTACGGCAGGCGCGAACGCGGGCCCGTACGACGAAGAGGGCCCCTCCCCCGTCGCGTGAACGACGGGGAAGGGGCCCTCCTGTCAAACATGGTGCTCGTTCGCACGAGCTACCAGGTCAGAACACGAATTACTTCGTGATCTTGGTGACCTGGCCGGCGCCCACGGTACGACCACCCTCACGGATGGCGAACTTGAGGCCCTCCTCCATGGCGACCGGCTGAATCAGCGTGACCGTCATCTCGGTGTTGTCGCCCGGCATGACCATCTCCGTGCCGGCCGGCAGGGTGACAACACCCGTGACGTCGGTGGTACGGAAGTAGAACTGCGGACGGTAGTTGTTGAAGAACGGGGTGTGACGGCCACCCTCGTCCTTCGACAGGATGTACGACTGGGCCTCGAACTCGGTGTGCGGGGTGACCGAACCGGGCTTGATGATGACCTGGCCGCGCTCGACGTCCTCGCGCTTGATGCCACGGAGGAGCAGACCGACGTTCTCGCCCGCCTGGCCCTCGTCGAGCAGCTTGCGGAACATCTCGATACCGGTGACCGTGGTGGTGGTCTTGGTCTCCTTGATGCCGATGATGTCGACGGTCTCGTTGACCTTCAGGACACCACGCTCGATACGGCCGGTGACGACGGTACCGCGACCGGTGATCGTGAAGACGTCCTCGACGGGCATGAGGAACGGCAGCTCGGTGTCACGCGGCGGGGTCGGGATCGCCTCGTCGACGGCAGTCATGAGGCCGAGAAGCTTCTCGCCCCACTCCTTGTCGCCCTCGAGCGCCTTCAGCGCGGAGACGCGGACGACCGGAAGGTCGTCGCCCGGGAAGTCGTAGTCGGAGAGGAGCTCACGAACCTCGAGCTCGACGAGCTCCAGGATCTCCTCGTCGTCCACCATGTCGGCCTTGTTCAGGGCGACGACGATGTACGGAACGCCGACCTGGCGGGCCAGGAGCACGTGCTCCTTGGTCTGCGGCATCGGGCCGTCGGTGGCGGCGACCACGAGGATCGCGCCGTCCATCTGCGCGGCACCGGTGATCATGTTCTTGATGTAGTCCGCGTGACCCGGGCAGTCGACGTGGGCGTAGTGACGCGCCTCGGTCTGGTACTCGACGTGCGCGATGGAGATGGTGATACCGCGCTGGCGCTCTTCGGGAGCCTTGTCGATCTGGTCGAAGGCCGAGGCCTCGTTCAGGTCCGGGTACGCGTCATGCAGCACCTTGGTAATGGCGGCCGTGAGGGTCGTCTTACCGTGGTCAATGTGACCGATGGTGCCGATGTTGACGTGCGGCTTAGTCCGCTCGAACTTCGCCTTCGCCACGGGGTCCTCCTGGAGAGTGGTTCTGTACGCCTTACAGATCGGCGCCAGGTGATCTTTGCTGGATAGCCGGTACCCCGGGGGCAACGGGAGGGTTGCTCCTGTTGCCCCTGAGGCTCCGGTGACAAGCCTAAAGCGTGTACTCGGAAGAGTTACTCGCCCTTGGCCTTCGCGATGATCTCCTCAGCGACGTTCCGGGGAACCTCGGCGTAGGAGTCGAACTGCATCGAGTAGCTGGCGCGACCCGAGGTCTTGCTGCGGAGGTCTCCGACATAGCCGAACATCTCCGAGAGGGGCACGAGGCCCTTCACGAGGCGAGCGCCGTGACGCTCCTCCATGGCCTGGATCTGGCCACGGCGGGAGTTGATGTCACCGATGACGTCACCCATGGACTCCTCCGGCGTGGTGACCTCGACGGCCATCATCGGCTCGAGGAGCACGGGAGAAGCCTTGCGCGCGGCCTCCTTGAAGGCCTGCGAACCGGCGATCTTGAAGGCGAGCTCGGAGGAGTCGACCTCGTGGTAGCCACCGTCGAGAAGAATGACGCGGACGCCAGTCATCTCGTAGCCGGCGAGGATGCCGAACTTCATGGCTTCCTGCGCACCCGCGTCGACCGAGGGGATGTACTCCCTCGGGATGCGGCCACCGGTGACCTTGTTCACGAACTCGTACGCCGGACCGTCGGCCTCGAGGATCGGCTCGATCGCGATCTGCACCTTGGCGAACTGACCGGTACCACCGGTCTGCTTCTTGTGGGTGTAGTCGTGACGCTCCACCGTCTGGCGGATCGTCTCGCGGTAAGCGACCTGCGGCTTGCCGACGTTGGCCTCGACCTTGAACTCGCGCTTCATACGGTCGACCAGCACCTCGAGGTGCAGCTCGCCCATACCACCGAGGATGGTCTGGCCGGTCTCTTCGTCCGAGTGAACGTGGAAGGAGGGGTCCTCCTCCGCGAGAGACTGGATGGCTACACCCAGCTTCTCCTGGTCACCCTTGGACTTGGGCTCGATGGCGACCTGAATGACCGGGGCCGGGAAGTCCATGGACTCCAGGATGACCGGGTTCTTGTCGTCACACAGCGTCTCACCGGTGGTGGTCTGCTTCAGGCCCATGACGGCGACGATGTCACCGGCGCCCACCGCTTCGATCTCTTCACGCTTGTTCGCGTGCATGCGGTAGATCTTGCCGATGCGCTCCTTCTTGCCCTTGACGGAGTTCAGCACCGAGGTGCCGGCCTCCAGGCGGCCCGAGTAAACCCGGACGAAGGTGAGCTTACCGAGGTGCGGGTCACGCATGATCTTGAACGCGAGCGCCGCGAGGGGCTCGTCGTCCGAGGGCTTGCGCTTCACGACGACCTCGGCGTCCCGGACGTCGTGGCCTTCGATGGCCTCGATGTCCAGGGGCGACGGGAGGTAGCGGACGACGGCGTCGAGCAGGGGCTGAACGCCCTTGTTCTTGAACGCCGTGCCACAGAACACCGCGGTGACGGTGGCACCCTTGTCGCCCTTGGAGCCGATGATGATGCGACGCACAGCGTCGTGCAGCTGCTCGACGGTGGGCTCGACGCCCTCCAGGAACAGCTCCATGATCTGGTCGTCGTTCTCGGCGACCGTCTCGACGAGCTTCGCACGCCACTCTTCAGCGGCTTCGGTGTGCGTGGCCGGGATGTCGACGATGTCGTACATCTCGCCCTTGGTCGCCTCGGCGGACCAGACGAACGCCTTCATGGTGACCAGGTCGACAACGCCCTGGAAGTCCATCTCGGCACCGATGGGGAGCTGCATGACGATCGGAACCGCACCGAGGCGGTCCTTGATCATGTCGACACAGCGGTGGAACTCGGCGCCCGTGCGGTCCAGCTTGTTGACGAAGCAGATGCGCGGCACGCCGTAGCGGTCCGCCTGACGCCAAACGGTCTCGGACTGCGGCTCCACACCGGCGACACCGTCGAACACGGTGACGGCACCGTCGAGGACGCGGAGCGAACGCTCCACCTCGACCGTGAAGTCCACGTGACCCGGGGTGTCGATGATGTTGATGGTGTGGTCGACGTCTTCGAGCGGCCAGTGGCAGGTCGTCGCGGCAGACGTGATCGTGATGCCGCGCTCCTGCTCCTGCTCCATCCAGTCCATCGTGGCAGCGCCGTCGTGGACTTCACCGATCTTGTAAGACACACCGGTGTAGAACAGGATGCGCTCGGTGGTGGTCGTCTTGCCCGCGTCGATGTGAGCCATGATGCCGATGTTGCGCACCTTGGCCAGGTCAAGCGAAGTGGTAGCCATATCGGCTCAGTCTTCTCTCGGTCTCGATGTGGGTTGGGACTACCAGCGGTAGTGCGCGAAGGCCTTGTTGGACTCGGCCATCTTGTGCGTGTCCTCGCGCTTCTTGACGGCAGCGCCAAGACCGTTGGAGGCGTCGAGCAGCTCGTTCATGAGGCGCTCGGTCATCGTCTTCTCGCGGCGGGCGCGGGAGTAACCCACGAGCCAGCGCAGCGCGAGGGTCGACTGACGACCCGGCTTGACCTCGATCGGCACCTGGTAGGTGGCGCCACCGACACGGCGGGACTTGACCTCAAGCGACGGCTTGACGTTCTCCAGCGCGCGCTTCAGCGTGATGACCGGGTCGTTGCCGGTCTTCTCGCGGAGGCCTTCCATGGCGCCGTAAACGATGCGCTCGGCGGTGGAGCGCTTGCCGTTCAGGAGGATCTTGTTGATGAGCGACGTCACCAGAGGAGATGCGTAGACCGGGTCGATGATGACCGGGCGCTTCGGGGCGGGGCCCTTACGAGGCATTTTTTACTTCTCCTTCTTGGCGCCGTAGCGGCTGCGGGCCTGCTTGCGGTTCTTGACAGCCTGGGTGTCAAGCGCACCGCGGATGATCTTGTAACGAACACCCGGCAGGTCCTTCACACGGCCACCACGCACGAGCACGATGGAGTGCTCCTGCAGGTTGTGTCCCTCACCCGGAATGTAAGCGGTGACCTCGATGCCAGAGGTCAGACGCACACGCGCGACCTTACGCAGCGCCGAGTTCGGCTTCTTCGGGGTGGTCGTGAACACTCGCGTGCAGACGCCGCGACGCTGGGGCGAAGCCTCAAGCGCGGGGGTCTTTGTCTTCTCGACCTTGTCCTGCCGGCCCTTACGGACCAGCTGCTGGATCGTAGGCACTACTTCTCCGGTTTCTGTGTGCCGTGTAGTGAAGCTAACCTGGAACATTTGCCGACCCACGCGGTCGGGTGTGTCGGATCCGGCGGACCTCCACGCAAGCGCGGAAACGCATGAATCGCGGTGGCTGATTACGGCTCAAGTGCGGTTGATGGACACGCACAGGAGCCCAGGCACACCCCAGGCACAAGGTCTGAGCGTACCCACCGCATCCACTCCGGTCAAAACAAAAGCCCCTGCCCCGGGAGCCCTAAGGGCCCTCCGGCCAGTCGCCACAAGGTCGAGGCCGGGATGCAGTCCCTCCGACGTGCGGCCGTGGTGCACGTGTGCTACACGGAAGCCGCCGCCGCCCCTCGCCCACGGCGGCTCCCGGTCGTGCGCGGGGTCGTTCCGGAGCGGTTCCCGCGGTCATTCCCGCGCGGTGCGGCGGCCCTCGGCGGGCTGCTCGGGGGCGGCGGGCGCGGCCGCGGCGGCTCCATCGCCCTCGGCCGGCTCCAGGAACTGGCTCACTACCTTGACGAACACCGCGCGGCGCTCCTCCGGCACTCCGAGCCAGCGCGCGAAGTCCTCGATGGCGGGCCGCTGCCCGTCGGCCGGCAGCGGGAGCGGCGCCAGCGGCAGCTCCTCCGGGCTGACCCGGCCGGAGCGGATCAGCATGTCCCGTACGGAGACCCCGAGGAACGGGGCCATGCGCCGCATCGTTTCGAGGTCGGGCATGCTCTGCCGCTGCAGCAGCCGGGTCACCGCGGCGCGGTGCACGCCGGCCTCGTCGGCGATCCGGGACTTGCCTCCGCCGCGCGGGCTGTCGATGTCGTAGCCGCGCTGCCGCATCAGGTCTTCCACCCAGGCCGCGAACGCGTCCAATTCGCGAGTGCTCATGTGTCGCTCCTCAGTCCACCCCATGGGTAACTCACCCTAGCGTGCTTGCGCGCACAGAATCAGACCTTACACAGGGCATACAGGATCCCCTCACAAGATTGTTAATTGCGCGCTCGCGCGCAACGTGTCAGAGTGGCGGCCACGCCCCACCTGCCACACCGAACACGTCTTCTCCCGCGGTCACGGCAGCACCGAGCACCCGCACCCCGTCGCCGCCCAGCTCCTCAGTCATGGAGTCGCCATGCCCTTCCGCTCCCCGCCGCCCCGCCCCCACGCAGTCCCGTGGCAGTCCGCCGCCGCCTGTGCCGCCCTCTCCCCGGCCGTGGTCTTCGCCCGCCGGGCCAAAGACGCCGCGCCCGCCCTGCGCGCCGCGCCCCGCGCTCGACACCGTCACCGGCGGCGCACTGACGATCAAGGACGGCGGCTCGCTGTCCGTGGAGGAGCCGAACGGCACCCGGATCCTCGGCGTCGGCTTCTGGTCCGCCACCGAGTACGGCCTGGAGATCAAGCGGCAGAGCGGCAAGACCGCGCTGAGCATCCGCAACGCCGTCACCGGCACCTACGACCAGGCCGTCCGCGTGTTCGACGCGTACGGCCACGAGATCCTCTCGGACGACGTGGTCACCGGCGGCCTGGCCCGCCCCTGGCTCGCCATGCTGCCCCCGCAGGACCTCGCGACCGCCCGCTGGCCGCAGACCAACGCCACCGCCTGGACCACCGTCGCCCGCTCCTTCAACCCGCTGTGGCAGCCCCGTCTGCGGGTGTACTGCACCACCGCCGCGGCGGCGGGCGTCACCGGGCAGGTACGGATCCTCGTGGACGGGGTCCAGTGGGGCGACCCGGTCACCACCGGCACGGTCTTCGACCGCACCGCCGCGGTCACCGACGACTTCAACGCCCGCTTCGGCAGCCTGGTCAAGGTGGAGATCCAGGCGATGGTCACCAGCGGCACCGGGCTCGTCCACGCCCAGCCGCTCATGATGTACGGCACCCAGAGCTGAGGAGACCCACCCCGTGAACATCGATCCGACCCAGCCCTGGGGCATCGCCCTCGACTACGCGGGCCGCGCCACGGTCACCGAGGCCGGCCACACCCTCCAGATCCGCGTCCACGACGCCGGCCTGGGCGACACCCTGGAACCGGACCCGGTCAGCGGCTACCCGGCGGTGTACGTCACCGCCCAGCTCACGGAGACGGGCGAGTTCGGCGCCCAACTCCGCGGCACCGGCCAGACCGTCCTGAACCCCCCGCCGGAAGGCCCGGTCCTCCCGAACCAGTCGGCAATCCCCACCGCGATAGCCACGGCCCTGACGGACTTCGAATCCCGCGTCACGGCCTACGCAGCCCTGTGCACGACCTGGCTCCCGATCCCCGCAGGCGCTTGAGCCAATCCAGCCCCGCAGGCGCTTGAGCCGATCCAGCCCCGCCGGCGTTCGAGGCGACCCTCAGCCCCGGCGGGCGGTCTTTCGGCCCCGCCGGCGCTGAGCCGATCCACAGCCCCGCCGGCCTTCGAGGCGCGGGGTCCGGGGCGGAGCCCCGAGTCACCGACCCGCACGGCCTCCCCGGCCCCGGCACGGCAACCGCACCACCACCCAGCCCCGAGCCACCCCCGGCCCGGGGCTTCCGCATGTCCGAAGGAGCCCTACATGGCCACCCCCCTCACCGCCGACACCCTCCTCGCCGCCCTCCACGCCGAGGGGGTGACCGTCATTCAGCACGCCGGCTGGCGCACCCACAGCCGCAATCACAAGGGCGCGTGGGGCCCGGTCAACGGCGTCGTGATCCACCACACCGTCAGCACCGGCACCGCCGCCAGCGTCGCCCTCTGCCGCGACGGCTACGCCGAACTCCCCGGCCCCCTCTGCCACGGCGTGATCGACAAGGACGGCGGCGTCCACCTGATCGGCCACGGCCGCACCAACCACGCGGGCCTCGGCGACGGCGACGTCCTGGACGCCGTCGCCGCCGAGACCTCCCTCCCCGCCCCCCGCCGCAACGACACCGACGGCAACGCCCACTTCTACGGCTTCGAGTGCGTCAACCTCGGCGACGGCCGCGACCCGTGGCCCGCCGCCCAGCTCGATGCCATCGAGCGCGCCTCGGCCGCCCTGTGCCGGGCCCACGGCTGGGGCGCCCCGTCGGTCATCGGCCACAAGGAGTGGACCAACACCAAGGTCGACCCGCGCGGGTTCACCATGCAGGACCTGCGCACCCGCATCGCCGCCCGCCTCGCCTCCGCCCCGGGCGGCCAGGGCGGCCACCCCACCCCGCCGGCCGGCGGCAACGGCGGGTACCAGCCCTTCCCCGGCGCCGCCTTCTTCACCGCAGCCCCCCGCTCCCCGATCGTCACCGCCATGGGCAAGCGCCTGGTCGCCGAGGGCTGCTCCGCCTACGTCGAGGGCCCGGGCCCCCAGTGGACGGAGGCCGACCGCCGCTCGTACGCGAAGTGGCAGCGCAAGCTCGGCTTCACCGGCGCCGACGCCGACGGTTGGCCCGGCCGCACCTCCTGGAACGCCCTCAAGGTCCCGCACTCCGGCTGACGACCGGTCCCCCCACCCCCGCCCCACCGAAAGAAGGCACCACCCATGTCCGAAGCCGGCAAGCGCACCCTGCGCACCCTCGTCCAGACCGCCCTGGCGATGGCCGTCCTGCTACCCGCCCTGGTCGATGCGGCCGGCATCCCCGCCGCTCTGCCCTGGGTGGCCGCCGCCCTCACCGCCGCATGCGCGCTCACCCGGGTGATGGCGCTGCCCGGCGTACAGGCCGTACTGCCCGGCTGGCTCCGTACCGAGTGGCCGTACGACCCCGACCGCACCCTGCTCGCCCTCATCGCCCGCGACGCCCACGACGCCCGCGACACCGACGGACACGCCGACACCGACGCCCGGACCCCGCACCCGGAGGACGAGCGCGCATGACGGAACCCCACATGCCGGACCCGCTCTCCGTCGCCGTCGAACTGGAACGCCTGCGCGGCACCATGGAGGCCGGATTCGCCCGGGTCGACGGATCGCTGGCCCTCCTGGTCCAGCGCAGCGACCAGACCGACCGTCAGCTCGCCGACCACGAATCCCGCTTGGACGCCCTGGAGCGGGCCCGCTGGCCGCTCGCCAGCGTCACCGCCATGGCGGCGGTCTCGGCGATCGCCATGACGGCCTGGCAGATCACCGCCCGCTGACCGGGGCACGCGGCGGGCCCCCGCGGTCGATCTAGACTGGCGAGTCGGACAAACCTCCGTCGGCAGCACTCGACCAGCAGGGAGCAGAGCATTGGGGACCGTGGCCGAGGAGCCCGCCAAGCACAGCAGTCCACCCCCCGGACAGGACCGGCCGGCGCCGCGCCGCGCCGGCCGGTTCTACGGCCCGCTCCTCGCCTTCCTCATCACCTCGGGCGCCTTCTGCGCGTCCTGGGCCGCCCGGGGCACCTTCCCCTTCGGCACCACCGGCCGGGCCGTCAACGACCAGGCCAACCAGTACGTCCCGTTCCACCGCGCCCTGTGGGACCTGGTCCACGGCCAGGCCGCCGGCGACCTCCTCTTCACCTGGCGCGGCGGCTTCGGCCAGCAGTTCCTGTCCGACTACTACACCTACCTCGGCAACCCCTTCTCCTGGCTGGCCGTCCTCGTCCCCCGCGCGCACGTGGACCTCGCCGTCTTCGTGATCACCCCGATCACGATGGGCACCGCCGCCGCCCTGATGGCCGTCTACCTCGGCAAGCTGCAGCCGGGCCCGTGGTGGCAGCGGGGCGTGCTCGGAGCCGTCTACGGACTGTGCGGCTGGGCGCTCAGCGACGCCTCGTACATCCCCATGTGGATGTGGGGCCTGGTCGCGCTCCCGCTCCTGGGCATCGCCGTCGAATGGTGCCTGGAGGAACGCCGCTGGCCGGGCGTGGCGCTGCTGGTCGCGCTCGCCTGGTTCGGGAACTTCTACACCGCGATGATGGCGACGATGGCCGCCTGCGTACTGCTCGCCATCCGCCTGATCGTCCTCGACCTGACCCGATCCCAGCGGCTGCGCGCCGTATGGCGGGCCGGGACGGCCGCCGCGACGGGCATCCTGCTCACGCTCCCCCTCCTCCTTCCCTCGTTCCTCTCCAGCGGAGCCGCCCAGCCCACCCGGGCGGCCGCCTTCGATCCCGTCCGGATCGAGGTCTTCCTGACCGGCATGCTCCCCGGCACCTACCTGTGGGGCGGCCGGCCCCGGCTGTACGTGGCCTCGCTCGGCCTGATCCTGGCGGGGTCCTTCCTCCTCAACACGGCCGTCGCCCGCCGGACCCGCCTGGTGTGGGCTGCGGCGACCCTGCTCGTCGTCCTCTCCTTCCAGTTCCCGCCCACCCAGTACGTGTGGCACGGGCTGGCGGTGCCGAACGGCAATCCCTACCGCGAGGCCTTCGTCTTCAGCGGCATGGTGGTGATCGTCGCCTGGCTCTCACTGGCCAACAGGCCGCGCCCGCTACACCTGGCGCTGACCGCCGCCCTGCTGGTCGCCGCGACCTTCGTACTGCGCCACACCAACGACTTCGGCGGCACCACCTGGCCGGCCGTCCTCGGCGGCGGCGCGGTGTCGCTCCTCGCCCTGGTCCTGCTGGCGCTGGGCGAGAAGCGCCGGGTACTGATCCCCGTGGCCGCCGTCCTCATGGTCGGCGTCGTCTTCGCCGAATCCACCGCCGCCGCGGTCAACGCGGACGCCCGCCGCGCCCGCGAACGCTGGGCGAAGCCGATCGCCACGTCCAGCCAGTCGATCACGAACCAGTTCGACGCCGTCCGCTCGGTCGACGGCTGGCCCGCGTACCGGACCGACTCGGGCGCCCCGCAGACCTCGTACAACGACGCGCTCTCGCTCCGGGCCGAGGGCCCGCAGTACTACAGCAGCTACCTCCCCGAGAGCACGTACAAGGCCCTCGAACCCCTCGGCTACGGCTACAAGAACGACGGCCGGACCTTCTTCGGCGCCAGCAATCCCGTCCTGGACGCGATCTTCTCGATCGGCGCCCGCGCCGAACCGGGTCCGGAGAAGAACAGCTGGACGGCCCACACCTTCCCCACCCCGCCCCTGGTCACCGTCCGCAGCGCCCCGTACTCCTCCCCCAACCCGCCGGCCAGCGTCTACGCCCACCAGGAGCAGGTCCTCGGCGCCACCGTCTACCGGGTCCCGCCCGTAACCCGGAGCGGCACCGCCACGGAACAGACGTACGCCGCCCGCTGCGAGCCCGGCTCCGAGGCCTTCTGGTTCTCCCCCCAGCTGTACGGAACCCTGACCTCCGGCGGCACCGCAAGGCCCCTGGAGGACCGCATGACCGGGGTCGTGAGCCTCGGCGAGGTCCCCGCGTCCGGCACCGTCGACGTCACCGTGGACACCCGGACCCGCGACGCCACCGCCGGCGAGCACCCCATCGGCTGCCTGGACCGGGCCGCGCTCACCCAGGCGGTGAGCCGCCTCACCGTCACGGGCGCCACCCAGGTCAGCGCGGGCGGCCACACCATCGAGGCCACCCTCCCGAAGGAGGCCTCCGGCACCGCCGTCTTCGCCATGACCGACGTCCCCGGCTGGCAGTGCTCGGCCCCGGTGAAGAGCTTCCACGGCCTGGTCTCCCTGGACATCACGCCGGGCACGGACAAGGTCTCCTGCACCTTCACCCCCAAGGGCCTCACCCCCGGCCTGGCCGGCGCCACCCTCGGCCTCCTGGCCCTGGCCTCGGTCACGGTGGCGGGCCTGCGCCGCCGCCGACGGGCCTGATCCACGACACCATCGACCACACCATCGACCACACCGTCGATACACGAAGAAGCCCCCCACCTCTCCTCTCGGAGCGGCGGGGGGCTTCTTCGTACTAGCTAACGAGCTCAGCCGTTGTACGGGCCGTAGTCGTAGTCCTCCAGCGGGACAGCCTGGCCGGAGCCGGTGCCGAAGGGCGAGTAGTCGATGTCGTCGTAGCCGACGGCCGAGTACATCGCGGCCTTGGCTTCCTCGGTCGGCTCGACCCGGATGTTGCGGTAGCGGGCGAGGCCCGTACCGGCCGGGATGAGCTTACCGATGATGACGTTCTCCTTGAGGCCGATCAGGGAGTCGGACTTGGCGTTGATCGCCGCGTCCGTCAGAACCCTGGTCGTCTCCTGGAAGGACGCCGCCGACAGCCAGGACTCGGTCGCGAGCGAGGCCTTGGTGATACCCATCAGCTGCGGACGGCCGGAGGCGGGGTGGCCGCCCTCGGTGACCACACGACGGTTCTCGGTCTCGAACTTCGACCGCTCGACCAGCTCGCCCGGCAGGAGCTCCGCGTCGCCGGACTCGATGATCGTCACGCGGCGCAGCATCTGCCGGATGATGATCTCGATGTGCTTGTCGTGGATCGACACGCCCTGCGAGTTGTAGACCTTCTGGACTTCGCCGACCAGGTGGACCTGGACCGCACGCTGGCCGAGGATGCGCAGCACGTCGTGCGGGTTGGTGGCACCCATGGTCAGCTTCTGGCCGACCTCGACGTGGTCGCCCTCGCCGACGATGACCTTGGCGCGCTTGGAGATCGGGAAGGCCGTCTCCTCGCTGCCGTCGTCGGGCGTGATGACGATCTTCTTCGTCTTCTCGGTCTCCTCGATCCGCACGCGGCCGGCGGCCTCGGAGATCGGGGCGACACCCTTCGGGGTACGGGCCTCGAAGAGCTCGACGACACGCGGCAGACCCTGCGTGATGTCGTCACCGGCCACACCACCGGTGTGGAAGGTACGCATCGTCAGCTGGGTACCGGGCTCACCGATGGACTGGGCGGCGATGATGCCGACCGCTTCACCGATGTCGACCAGCTTGCCGGTGGCGAGCGAGCGTCCGTAGCAGAAGGCACAGGTGCCGACCGCGGACTCACAGGTCAGGACCGAGCGGGTCTTGACCTCCTCGACGCCGTTGGCGACCAGGGCGTCGATGAGCACGTCACCGAGGTCGACGTTGGCCGGCGCGATGACCTTGCCGTCGATGACGACGTCCTCGGCCAGCATGCGGGCGTAGATCGAGGTCTCGACGTCGTCGGCCTTGCGCAGCGCGCCGTCCTCGCCGCGAACGGCGATCTTCAGCTTCAGGCCGCGCTCGGTGCCGCAGTCCTCCTCGCGGATGATGACGTCCTGCGAGACGTCCACCAGACGACGGGTGAGGTAACCCGAGTCGGCGGTACGCAGGGCGGTGTCCGCCAGACCCTTACGGGCACCGTGCGTGGAGATGAAGTACTCCAGAACGGTGAGGCCCTCACGGAAGGACGCCTTGATCGGACGCGGGATGGTCTCGTTCTTCGCGTTCGACACCAGACCACGCATACCGGCGATCTGTCGCATCTGCATCATGTTTCCTCGGGCACCCGAGTCAACCATCATGAAGATGGGGTTCGTCTTGGGGAAGTTCGCGTTCATCGCCTCGGCAACCTCGTTGGTCGCCTTGGTCCAGATCGCGATGAGCTCCTGCGTGCGCTCGTCCTTGGTGATCAGACCGCGCTCGTACTGCTTCTGGACCTTCTCGTCCAGCTCCTCGTAGCCCTTGACGATGGCCTTCTTGGCCTCGGGCACGACGACGTCGGAGATGGCCACGGTGACGCCCGAACGGGTCGCCCAGTGGAAGCCGGCCGCCTTCAGGTTGTCGAGCGTCGCCGCCACGATCACCTTGGGGTAGCGCTCCGCCAGGTCGTTGACGATCTCGGAGAGCTGCTTCTTGCCCACCGAGTAGTCGACGAACGGGTAGTCCTCGGGCAGCAGCTCGTTGAAGAGCGCGCGGCCCAGGGTCGTACGCAGACGGAAGCTGTCGCCCGGCTGGAACTCCTGCTCGCCCTCTTCGGCGATCGGGGCCACCCAGCCGCGCGGCGGGATGGTGCCCACCGGGAAGCGGATGTCCACGGCCGACTGGAGAGCCAGCTCACCGTTGTCGAACGCCATGGTCGCCTCGGCGGTCGAGCCGAACGCACGGCCCTCGCCCTTGACGTCACGGAGCTCGCCGTCGGTGGTGAGGAAGAACAGACCCAGCACCATGTCCTGGGTCGGCATGGTGACGGGACGACCGTCTGCCGGCTTCAGGATGTTGTTCGAGGACAGCATCAGGATGCGGGCCTCGGCCTGCGCCTCTGCCGAAAGCGGCAGGTGCACGGCCATCTGGTCACCGTCGAAGTCCGCGTTGAACGCGGTGCAGACGAGCGGGTGGATCTGGATGGCCTTGCCTTCGACCAGCTGGGGCTCGAAGGCCTGGATGCCGAGGCGGTGCAGCGTGGGCGCACGGTTCAGCAGAACCGGGTGCTCGGCGATGACCTCTTCGAGCACGTCGTAGACGACCGTGCGGCCGCGCTCGACCATGCGCTTCGCCGACTTGATGTTCTGCGCGTGGTTCAGGTCGACCAGGCGCTTCATCACGAACGGCTTGAAGAGCTCCAGCGCCATGGCCTTGGGCAGACCACACTGGTGCAGCTTCAGCTGCGGACCGACGACGATCACGGAACGCGCGGAGTAGTCCACGCGCTTGCCGAGGAGGTTCTGACGGAATCGACCCTGCTTGCCCTTCAGCATGTCGCTGAGGGACTTCAGGGGACGGTTGCCGGGACCGGTGACCGGACGACCACGACGACCGTTGTCGAAGAGGGCGTCGACGGCCTCCTGGAGCATGCGCTTCTCGTTGTTCACGATGATCTCGGGGGCACCGAGGTCGAGAAGGCGCTTCAGACGGTTGTTGCGGTTGATCACGCGGCGGTACAGGTCGTTCAGGTCGGAGGTCGCGAAGCGGCCACCGTCCAGCTGCACCATCGGACGCAGGTCCGGCGGGATCACCGGCACGCAGTCCAGAACCATGCCCTTGGGCTTGTTGCTGGTCTGCAGGAACGCGGAGACGACCTTGAGGCGCTTGAGCGCACGGGTCTTCTTCTGGCCCTTGCCGGTACGGATGATCTCGCGGAGGCGCTCGGCCTCTTCGTCGAGGTCGAAGGACTCCAGACGCTTCTGGAGCGCCGCGGCGCCCATGCAGCCGTCGAAGTACGTACCGAAGCGGTCGCGCAGCTCGCGGTAGAGCAGCTCGTCGCCCTCGAGGTCCTGGACCTTGAGGTTCTTGAAGCGGGCCCACACCTCGTCGAGGCGGTCGATCTCGCGCTGGGCGCGGTCACGGAGCTGCTTCATCTCGCGCTCGGCACCTTCGCGCACCTTGCGGCGTACGTCGGCCTTCGCGCCCTCGGCCTCGAGCTCGGCCAGGTCGGTCTCGAGCTTCTTGGCACGGCCTTCGAGGTCCGAGTCGCGTCGGTTCTCGATCTGCTGGCGCTCGACGGAGACGTGCGCCTCCAGGGACGGGAGGTCGCGGGTGCGGCGCTCGTCGTCCACGAACGTGATCATGTACGCGGCGAAGTAGATGACCTTTTCGAGGTCCTTCGGCGCGAGGTCCAGCAGGTATCCGAGGCGCGACGGGACGCCCTTGAAGTACCAGATGTGGGTGACGGGAGCGGCAAGCTCGATGTGGCCCATCCGCTCGCGACGCACCTTGGCGCGCGTGACTTCGACGCCACAACGCTCACAGATGATGCCCTTGAATCGGACACGCTTGTACTTACCGCAGTAGCACTCCCAGTCCCGGGTCGGACCGAAGATCTTCTCGCAGAAGAGTCCGTCCTTCTCGGGCTTGAGGGTGCGGTAGTTGATGGTCTCCGGCTTCTTGACCTCGCCGTGGGACCAGGTTCGGATGTCGTCCGCGGTGGCAAGGCCGATCCGCAGCTCGTCGAAGAAGTTGACGTCGAGCACTGTGCGTCAATCCCTCTTTCGGGGTCGAGTCTCAATCATGGTCTGAACGGTCCCGGGGATGACGGGGGGCTCTTGAGCGAGCCCCCCGTCAGGCCCGTCAGACCTCTTCGACGCTGCTCGGCTCACGCCGGGACAGGTCGATACCGAGCTCCTCCGCCGCGCGGAAGACGTCCTCGTCGGTGTCGCGCATCTCGATGGACATGCCGTCCGAGGACAGCACCTCCACGTTGAGGCAGAGCGACTGCATTTCCTTGATGAGCACCTTGAAGGACTCGGGAATGCCCGGCTCGGGGATGTTCTCGCCCTTGACGATGGCCTCGTAGACCTTCACGCGGCCGGTCACGTCATCGGACTTGATGGTCAGGAGCTCCTGGAGGGCGTAAGCGGCGCCATAAGCCTCGAGCGCCCACACCTCCATCTCACCGAAGCGCTGGCCACCGAACTGCGCCTTACCACCCAGCGGCTGCTGCGTGATCATCGAGTACGGACCGGTCGACCGAGCGTGGAGCTTGTCATCGACCAGGTGGTGGAGCTTCAGGATGTACATGTAGCCGACCGAGACCGGCTCCGGGAACGGCTCGCCGGAGCGGCCGTCGAACAGACGGGCCTTGCCGGAGGGGAGGACCAGGCGGTCCCCGTCACGGTTCGGGATCGTGTGCTCGAAGAGGCCGGAGATCTCGTCCTCGCGGGCACCGTCGAACACCGGGGTGGCGACGTTGGTGCCGGGCTCGACGCGGTCGGCGCCGATGACCTTCAGTCGCTCGGCCCACTCCTCCGCGAGGCCGGAGACGTCCCAGCCGCGGCTGGCGAGCCAGCCGAGGTGGATCTCCAGGACCTGTCCCGGGTTCATTCGGGACGGGACACCCAGCGGGTTCAGGATGATGTCGACCGGCGTGCCGTCCTCAAGGAAGGGCATGTCCTCGATCGGAAGGATCTTGGAGATGACACCCTTGTTGCCGTGGCGGCCGGCGAGCTTGTCACCATCGGTGATCTTGCGCTTCTGGGCGACGTAGACGCGGACCAGCTGGTTCACGCCCGGGGGAAGCTCGTCGCCCTCTTCGCGGTCGAAGACGCGGACACCGATGACCTTGCCGATCTCACCGTGAGGAACCTTGAGCGAGGTGTCACGCACCTCGCGGGCCTTCTCACCGAAGATCGCGCGGAGCAGGCGCTCTTCCGGGGTCAGCTCGGTCTCGCCCTTGGGCGTGACCTTGCCGACCAGGATGTCGCCGGCGACGACGTCCGCACCGATGCGGATGATGCCGCGCTCGTCGAGGTCCGCCAAGACCTCCTCGGAGACGTTCGGGATGTCCCGGGTGATCTCCTCGGGGCCCAGCTTGGTGTCACGGGCGTCGACCTCGTGCTCCTCGATGTGAATCGAGGAGAGGACGTCGTCCTGTACGAGGCGCTGCGACAGGATGATCGCGTCCTCGTAGTTGTGACCTTCCCAGGGCATGAACGCGACGAGCAGGTTCTTGCCGAGGGCCATTTCGCCCTCTTCGGTCGCAGGACCGTCGGCGAGGACCTGGGACTCGATGATCCGGTCACCCTCGTTGACGATGACCTTCTGGTTGACCGAGGTGCCCTGGTTCGAGCGGGAGAACTTGGCGACGCGGTACGTGGTGTACGTGCCGTCGTCGTTGGCGACGGTGATGTAGTCGGCCGAGACCTCCTGGACGACACCGTCCTTCTCCGCACGGATCGAGTCACCGGCGTCGACCGCACAGCGGTACTCCATGCCGGTGCCGACGAGCGGCGCCTCCGCCTTGATGAGCGGAACGGCCTGGCGCATCATGTTCGCGCCCATGAGGGCACGGTTGGCGTCGTCGTGCTCGAGGAAGGGGATCATCGCGGTCGCGACGGACACCATCTGGCGCGGGGAGACGTCCATGTAGTCGACGTCGTCGCCGGCGATGTAGTCGATCTCGCCGCCACGACGGCGAACCAGAACGCGGTTCTCCGTGAAGCGCATGTCGTCGGACAGGCCGGCGTTGGCCTGGGCGATGACGAAGCGGTCTTCCTCGTCGGCCGTCAGGTAGTCGACCTCGTCGGTGACGACACCCTCGATGACCTTGCGGTACGGGGTCTCGACGAAACCGAACGCGTTGACGCGACCGTAGGACGCGAGCGAGCCGATCAGACCGATGTTCGGGCCTTCAGGGGTCTCGATCGGGCACATGCGGCCGTAGTGCGACGGGTGAACGTCTCGGACCTCGAAGCCGGCCCGCTCACGGGACAGACCACCCGGGCCAAGCGCCGACAGACGGCGCTTGTGGGTGAGACCCGACAGCGGGTTGTTCTGGTCCATGAACTGCGACAGCTGGCTGGTGCCGAAGAACTCCTTGATGGAGGCGACGACCGGCCGGATGTTGATCAGGGTCTGCGGCGTGATCGCCTCGACGTCCTGGGTCGTCATCCGCTCGCGGACGACGCGCTCCATACGAGCCAGACCCGTGCGGACCTGGTTCTGGATGAGCTCGCCGACGTTGCGCAGACGACGGTTGCCGAAGTGGTCGATGTCGTCGGTCTCGACGACGATCGAACGACCCGACTCACCGACGGTCTCGGTCTCACCGGCGTGCAGCTTGACCAGGTACTTGATGGTCGCGATGACGTCGTCGGTGGTGAGCACGCCGGCGTCCAGCGGCTCATCGGCGCCGAGCTTCTTGTTCACCTTGTAGCGGCCGACCTTCGCGAGGTCGTAGCGCTTCGGGTTGAAGTAGAGGTTCTCGAGCAGCGTCTGAGCAGCTTCGCGGGTCGGCGGTTCGCCGGGACGCAGCTTGCGGTAGATGTCGAGCAGCGCGTCGTCCTGGCCCTGGGTGTGGTCCTTCTCCAGGGTGGCGCGCATGGACTCGTACTCGCCGAACTCCTCGAGGATCTGCTCGGTGGTCCAGCCGAGAGCCTTCAGGAGGACGGTGACGGACTGCTTGCGCTTGCGGTCGATGCGAACACCGACCATGTCGCGCTTGTCGATCTCCATCTCGAGCCAGGCACCCCGGGAAGGGATGATCTTGGCGGCGAAGATGTCCTTGTCGGACGTCTTGTCGATGGAGGAGTCGAAGTAGACACCGGGGGAACGGACGAGCTGCGACACGACGACACGCTCGGTGCCGTTGATGACGAAGGTGCCCTTGTTGGTCATGAGCGGGAAATCGCCCATGAAGACCGTCTGAGACTTGATCTCTCCGGTCTCGTTGTTCGTGAACTCGGCAGTGACGAAAAGCGGCGCCGCGTACGTGAAGTCGCGGTCCTTGCACTCGTCGACCGAGTTCTTCGCCGGCTCGAAACGGTGGTCGCGGAACGTCAGCGACATCGACCCGGAGAAGTCCTCGATCGGCGAGATCTCCTCGAAGATCTCTTCCAGACCGGACTTGGTGGGAACGTCCTGTCCGCTCTCAAGCGCCGACTCGACGCGAGACTTCCAGGCGGCGTTGCCGAGCAGCCAGTCAAAGCTCTCGGTCTGCAGCGCCAGGAGGTTCGGAACCTCGAGGGGCTCCTTGATCTTTGCAAAGGAGATGCGCAGCGGGGCGGTGCTGGCACCGTTGTTCGTATTGGTCGAGGCGTTGCGCGAGGCGGCCAAGAGGGGGTCCTTCCGAGGGCTCGGACTCACTACGCGCGTACCGGTCCCAGCTGACACAGAAGACAAGCGCCCCCCATCTGGTCAAAAGGACCAGCTCAGGGCCGTTCAATCAAGTGTGCTCATGCGTGGGCATGCCCCTGGCGACGGGCAGGGGGCAGCTAACAGGCAGCGCAAAGGGTCAGTGTAGCCAACAGGCTCACTGATGTCCAGACCAGGTTTCCGGAAACCGGCAACAGGCCTTCCCCATGTCGTTTCAACTGCGTCCAACGGTTCGGCTCTCGCATACAGAGCGCGTAACAGTACTGCCCTCTTCGTAGTCGATCCATGCCCGATACGGGCCCGATCCATGCCTCGGATCTCGGATCGAGTTCGCCGATCTCGCGACGGATCTGAGAATTGCGCGCCGCGTCCCGTTCGTCAAGGCCCCCTGCTCCGAGCGGATCATCGAAGGACCCTGCCGCAGAGCAACGAAGATCACCCTACTCCCCAACGAGACGGGGGCAAATCAGGCACTCCGGGTACGCCAAAGGGCGACCACCCTTACGGGTGATCGCCCTTGGTTGAGGCCTCAGAGAGGCCTCAGAGGTGTTACTTGACCTCGACGGTGGCGCCGGCGGCCTTGAGGGTCTCGGCAGCCTTGTCAGCGGCCTCCTTGGCGACCTTCTCGAGGACGGGCTTCGGAGCGCCGTCGACGAGGTCCTTGGCCTCCTTCAGGCCGAGGGAGGTCAGCTCGCGCACGACCTTGATGACCTGGATCTTCTTGTCGCCGGCACCGGTGAGGATGACGTCGAACTCGTCCTGCTCCTCGACGGCCTCAGCGGCGGCCGGGGCACCCGGACCGGCAACGGCGACGGCCGCGGCGGCGGTGACGTCGAACTTCTCCTCGAACGCCTTCACGAACTCGGAGAGCTCGATGAGGGTGAGCTCCTCGAACTGAGCGAGCAGGTCTTCCTGGCTGAGCTTCGCCATGATGGGCGATCCTTCCACTAAATCGGCAGGTGCCGGATGTATATAGAGGCGGGCGTAACGGCCCGCTTTGACCCACGCACTAGGCGGCGTGGATCAGTGCGCGAGCCGAATTACTCGGCACCGCCCTGCTCGGCGAGCTTGACGCGAAGCGCTTCCGCAGTGCGGACGAACTTCGACGGCAGCGCCTGGAAGAGCGAGGCAGCCTGAGACTGCTTGCCCTTGAACGCGCCGGCCAGCTTGCTGAGCAGAACCTCGCGGGACTCGAGGTCCGCAAGCTTCTTGATCTCATCGGCGGTGAGCGCCTTACCATCAAGGACACCCGCCTTGATGATGAGGTTCGGGTTTTCCTTGGCGAAGTCACGCAGGCTCTTCGCCGACTCCACCGGGTCACCGGTGATGAAGGCGACCGCGGTGGGACCAGCGAAGTGCTCGTCCAGCGCGGTGATCCCGGCCTGGTTGGCCGCAATCTTGGTCAGCGTGTTCTTCACCACGGCGTACTGGGCGTTCTCACCGAGAGAGCGACGCAGCGTCTTGAGCTGCGCGACGGTGAGACCCCGGTACTCGGTCAGCACGGCGGCGTTCGAGTCGCGGAACTGGTCCGTGAGCTCGGCTACCGCGGCAGCCTTGTTGGGCGTCGGCATAGTGCGTCGGCCTCCTTCCGGGTGATGAGGACCGCTCAGAAGGGGCATAAATACGAAACGCCCCGGCGCAGGCGCCAGGGCGTAGCTCAACCGAAACGAGTTCCGGGAACTTTCCTTGAACACCTGCGCAGGACGTCCGCAGTTAGCGGATCCTTCGGCCACCGCACCCTTGCAGGCACGGCAACGACCAGCGGTCTTTGGCTTCTCCGGAAGAGTACGTGACCGTTCGCCGGTCAGGCAAATCGGTCAGCCCGGGGCCGGCGGCCGGCTGGGGTCAGGCCCCTGCGCCCGCCCCGCCCATCTCCTTGAGCATGCCGAACAGGTCGAAGGTCTCGCTGTCGGCCGGGGTCTGCACGGTGGCCGCCGAGCCGTAGTCCGAGTAGTAGGCATCCAGGTCCACCTTGCCGTCGGCCATCTCCATGGAGACGCTCATGCGGACCGGGTAGCCGTCCTTGTTGACCCAGAGGTTCGTGTCGTAGCCCTTGAGGCCGGCCTTCCTGACCTTCTCGACCAGCGCCGCACGGTCGGCTTCGGAGAGCACCTTGGAGGACTCGTTGGCGGCGAGCATCTCCTCGAAGCTCAGCGTGCCCTGGTAGCGCTCCGCGCTCGCGCCCTCGACCTGCTCGGTACCGACGTGCTTGAGGTTCTTCGAGTCGAGCAGCAGCGCGATCTGCTGTGCCGGGTCCTGGTTCATGTTGCTCATGCCGCCGAGGTCGGCAGGGCCCGCGCCCCCGGCCTGCGCGGCGGCGTTCAGGTCCAGCTTCATCCAGCGCTTGCCGTCCAGCTGGGCGGCGTTCGCGGTGCCCATGTCCATGTACATGACGTTGTTCGTGACCACCATGCGGATGGCGTCGGGGGCCTCTCCGCCGCCCGCGGCCGCGAGGTCCTTGAACATCGAGCCCTTCATGGTGATGTCCATGACGGCCGGATCCCACCCCTGGACCCCGGAAAGCTCCACCGTGCCGCCACCGGCCTTGCTGTCCGCCGGCAGCGACATCGTCATGCGGACCTTGGCCGACTTCGCCGCCGCCGTCTTCTTGTAAGCGGCCTGGATGACCTCGACGGGGCTCTGCTTCGCCGAGACCGGTGACTGGGCCGCGGGCTCGTCTGCGGCCTTCGTAGCGCCGTCCTGACATCCCGCGACGCCGACCACGACGGTGACCGCGGCCACCGAGACACCGGCACGCGTCCATACGGACTTCTTCTTCATTCCCCACCCCTTGGGTACTGCGCTGCGGAAGCATCGCGAACTACCTGCACATCGCAGGCAACTCACTGTGAACCACTCGGGGATCGCCTGTCGAGCAGGTTTGAGGCTCGAGCCGCCGATGTCCAGGGACAAAAAAATCCGGACCCCCCGCCCCCTGGAAGGGGACGAAGGGCCCGGATTCAGCCGTTCAGCGAGCCGTGAGGCTCAGAGCCCGAAGGCTCGGGCTGATCAGACCGCGGCCGGGTCTTCCTCGACGAGGAGGTTCCGGGTGCGGTTGGAGTCCAGCAGGATGCCGGGACCCATCGTGGTGCTGAGGGCGGCCTTCTTGATGTAGCGGCCCTTCGCGGCGGACGGCTTCAGACGAAGGATCTCGTCCAGGGCCGCGCCGTAGTTCTCGACCAGCTGCTCATCGGAGAAGGAGACCTTGCCGATGATGAAGTGCAGGTTCGAGTGCTTGTCGACGCGGAACTCGATCTTGCCACCCTTGATCTCGGTGACAGCCTTCGCGACGTCCATCGTGACGGTGCCGGTCTTCGGGTTCGGCATCAGGCCACGGGGACCGAGCACGCGGCCGAGGCGGCCGACCTTGCCCATGAGGTCCGGCGTGGCGACAACGGCGTCGAACTCGTTGAGGCGGTTGCCCTTGGCGATCTCGTTGATGAGCTCGTCGTCGCCGACAATGTCGGCGCCGGCGGCTTCCGCGGCCGCAGCACGGTCACCGGTCGCGAAGACCAGGACCCGGGCGGTCTTGCCGGTGCCGTGCGGGAGGTTCACGGTGCCGCGGACCATCTGGTCGGCCTTGCGCGGGTCTACACCCAGGCGGAAGGCGACCTCGACGGTGCCGTCGAACTTCGTGGTGGAGGTCTCCTTGGCGAGACGGACGGCCTCGAGCGGGGCGTACTGCTTCTCCCGGTCGACCTTGGCGTCCGCAGCGCGGAGAGTCTTGCTGCGCTTCACTTCTGCTCCTGTGTTGTGGCTTCAGGTGTGGAGTCGTGGTGCGGACCAGCGCTTGGCCCTACCACTGTGGTGCTGGGGTGGCTGAATCAGCCTTCGACCGTGATGCCCATCGAACGCGCGGTGCCGGCGATGATCTTCTCGGCGGCGTCGATGTCGTTGGCGTTCAGGTCAGGCATCTTGAGCGTGGCGATCTCGCGAACCTGGTCACGCGTAAGCTTCGCGACCTTCGTCTTGTGCGGCTCGCCAGAGCCCTTCTCCACGCCGGCGCTCTTCAGGATGAGGCGCGCGGCCGGCGGCGTCTTGGTGATGAAGGTGAAGGAGCGGTCGTCGTAGACCGTGATCTCCACCGGCACGACCATGCCACGCTGCGACTCGGTCGCGGCGTTGTAGGCCTTGCAGAACTCCATGATGTTGACGCCGTGCTGACCGAGCGCGGGGCCGACCGGCGGAGCCGGGTTGGCCGCACCGGCCTTGATCTGGAGCTTGATAAGCCCCGTGATCTTCTTCTTCTTGGGAGGCATTGCTCTCTCCGGGTCCTAGTGAGAGTTTTCGCCGCCAATCCGGTCATCCGGATGGAGGCATACCGCACCACGATAACGGGTATCGGTGCGAGGCTGAAAACCGAGCAGGTCAGACCGCCCGCAAGGGGGCAATCTGACCTGTCCGGAAGCGCGTGCCAGAAGGCTGTGGATCAGTTCTTCTGGATCTGGTCGAAGCTGAGCTCGACCGGGGTCTCGCGGCCGAAGATCTCGACGAGACCCTTGACCTTCTTCGAGTCCGGGTTGATCTCGTTGATGGTCGCCTGCAGCGTCGCGAACGGGCCGTCGGTGACGGTGACCGAGTCGCCGACCTCGAAGTCCAGGACCTCGATGGCGCGCTTGACGGCGGGCGCCGGCAGACCGGCCTCTTCCGCTGCCAGCTTGGCGGCCTTCTCCTGCAGCTCCGGGGCGAGCATCTTGACGATCTCGTCCAGGGTCAGCGGGTACGGGTCGTACGCGTTGCCCACGAAGCCGGTGACGCCCGGGGTGTTGCGGACGACGCCCCAGGACTCGTTCGTCAGATCCATGCGGACGAGAACGTAACCGGGCAGCTTGTTCTGCCGGACGTTCTTGCGCTCGCCGTTCTTGATCTGGACGATCTCTTCCTCGGGCACCTCGGCCTGGTAGATGAAGTCCTCGACGTTGAGCGAGACGGCGCGCTGCTCCAGGTTGGCCTTCACGCGCTTCTCGTAGCCGGCGTAGGTGTGGATGACGTACCACTCGCCGGGCAGGAGGCGCAGCTCTTCGCGCAGGGCCTGGATGGGGTCTACGGGCTCGGCGGGCTCCGCGTCGGCCTCTTCGGCCTCCACGTCGGCCTCGGCCTCGGCCTCGGCGGCGTC
Source organism: Streptomyces sp. NPDC058289 (assembly GCF_042880975.1). Taxonomy (NCBI): domain Bacteria; kingdom Bacillati; phylum Actinomycetota; class Actinomycetes; order Kitasatosporales; family Streptomycetaceae; genus Streptomyces; species Streptomyces sp. NPDC058289. Next base: position 61,995 of record NZ_JBHVYI010000016.1, on the reverse strand, counting down.
GTCCTCGTCGGAGGCGTCCTCGTCGGAAGCCTCTTCGTCGGTCTCGTCCTCGTCGGACTCGTCGTCGGCCTCTTCGACCTCGGCGTCGTCCTCAGCCTCGGCGTCGACCTCTTCCTCGACGTGCAGCGCAGCCTCTTCGGCGGCGACACCCGCCTCGGCGTCGGCGAGCTCGGCCTCGTCGGGGTCCACGGCGTCTGCAGCCTCGACGATGTCGAGCTCGTCCTCGACGGACTCGACGGAGTCGGGGCTCACGTTCAGGTTCGGGTCAGACACGGTGGCTGCTTCTTCCTGGATACAAAAGGTGGTCGAACATGCGAAAACGGGCGGCACCCATCAAGGCGCCGCCCTCCGCGGGGATCAGCCGAAGACGAACTTGATGGCTTCCTGGAACCCATAGTCAATCACGGTCACCAGACCGATCATGATGACGACGAAGACAATCACCACAGTGGTGTACGTCGTCAGCTGGTTGCGAGTGGGCCATACAACCTTGCGGAGTTCCGCGACGATCTGGCGGTAGAACAGCGCGAGACGACCCAGAGGGCCCTTCTTGCCGCGCTTGCCGCCCTTGCGGGCCTTCTTCTCGCGAGTGTCATCCTCGGCGTCAGGCATGTCGATGGAGCCCAGGGCGTCCGTCACGTCTCTCACCTGAATCCGGGTCGTGGCCGTAGCCGCGCCCGGTTGCGCCGCACGGCACTGCATCTAAGTACGTACCTGCGCACACACGTCCGAGAAGGAGTGTGGAGCAGGGCCGGAGGGACTCGAACCCCCAACCGCTGGTTTTGGAGACCAGTGCTCTACCAATTGAGCTACGACCCTTTGCGTGCCCCAACCTACCGCATCCAGACGAGTGCACGGTGTGCTCACGCTCTGCAGCGGTTGACTTGGGCCAACGACGGTTGAGTGTACGTGGTCCGGGCCCTGACGTCGAACAGCACCGTCCGGAGAGCGGCCGTCCGGTAACTGAAACGGAGTGCGGCGCTCGTTTCGCGTCTGGGACGATTGGCCCATGACCTCTGAAACGCCTTCCGCCGAGCGCCGCGTATCCGCCCGTATCGGTGCCATCTCCGAGTCCGCCACCCTCGCCGTCGACGCCAAGGCCAAGGCCCTCAAGGCCGCCGGGCGTCCGGTGATCGGTTTCGGAGCGGGCGAGCCCGACTTCCCCACCCCGGACTACATCGTCGACGCCGCGGTCGAGGCCTGCCGCAACCCCAAGTACCACCGCTACACGCCGGCCGGCGGTCTGCCCGAGCTGAAGGCCGCCATCGCCGCGAAGACGCTGCGCGACTCCGGCTACGAGGTCGACGCGTCCCAGGTCCTGGTGACCAACGGCGGCAAGCAGGCGATCTACGAGGCGTTCGCGGCCATCCTGGACCCGGGTGACGAGGTCATCGTCCCGGCGCCGTACTGGACCACGTACCCGGAGTCGATCCGGCTCGCAGGCGGTGTCCCGGTCGAGGTCGTCGCCGACGAGACCACCGGTTACCGGGTCTCCGTCGAGCAGCTCGAGGCGGCCCGCACCGAGCGCACGAAGGTCGTCCTCTTCGTCTCCCCGTCGAACCCGACCGGCGCCGTCTACACCGAGGCCGACGCCGAGGCGATCGGCCGCTGGGCCGTCGAGAAGGGCCTGTGGGTCCTGACCGACGAGATCTACGAGCACCTGGTCTACGGCGACGCGAAGTTCGTCTCCCTCCCGGCGATCGTTCCCGAGCTGGCCGACAAGTGCATCATCGTCAACGGCGTCGCCAAGACGTACGCCATGACGGGCTGGCGCGTGGGCTGGGTCATCGGCCCGAAGGACGTGGTCAAGGCCGCGACCAACCTCCAGTCGCACGCCACCTCCAACGTCTCCAACGTGGCCCAGGTCGCGGCGCTGGCCGCCGTCTCCGGCAACCTGGACGCCGTCCACGAGATGCGCACCGCCTTCGACCGCCGCCGCCAGACGATGGTGCGGATGCTGAACGAGATCGACGGCGTCTTCTGCCCGACCCCCGAGGGTGCCTTCTACGTCTACCCGGCGGTCAAGGACGTCCTCGGCAAGGAGATCCGCGGCAAGCGCCCGCAGACCTCCGTCGAGCTCGCGGCCCTGATCCTGGACGAGGCCGAGGTCGCGGTCGTCCCGGGCGAGGCCTTCGGCACCCCCGGCTACCTCCGCCTCTCCTACGCCCTGGGCGACGAGGACCTGGTCGAGGGCGTCTCCCGCATCCAGAAGCTCCTCGCGGAGGCGAAGGCCTAGAGCGGCTCGAAGGCAGGTCTGAGCGGCGGTTTCCCTCCGGGGAGCCGCCGCTCAGGCGTTTACCGAACCCAGCCCCGCCGGCGTTTGAGGCGCGGAGTCCGGGGCGGAGCCCCGGGGAACGGTGGAAGGACGGGTAGGGGACAGCCCCGCGCAGCGCCACTCCAGCGCCCCCGCCCCCCCCGGATTTACGTTCGGGCAAGGACCCGTTCAGGGAATCGGGCTGCCGATCGGGTGACAAGTGCGGCAGGATCACCAGATGGAGCACGCACGCGATCTCACGCTTCTGCCGAAAGCCCACCTCCACCTGCACTTCACCGGCTCGATGCGCCCGTCGACCCTGCTGGAGCTCGCCGACAAGTACGGCGTCCGCCTCCCGGACGCCCTCACCTCCGGCGAGCCACCGAAGCTCCGCGCCACGGACGAACGCGGCTGGTTCCGCTTCCAGCGGCTCTACGACGCCGCCCGCTCCTGCCTCCGCGAGCCCGACGACATCCGCCGCCTGGTCCGCGAGGCCGCGGAGGAGGACGTGCGGGACGGCAGCGGCTGGCTGGAGATCCAGGTGGATCCCACCTCCTACGCCCCCCTCCTCGGCGGGATGATCCCCGCCGTCGAGATCATCCTCGACGCCGTGGACGCCGCCTCCCGCGAGACCGGCCTCGGCATGCGGGTCGTCATCGCGGCCAACCGCATGAAGCACCCCCTCGACGCCCGCACCCTGGCCCGGCTCGCCGTTCGCTACGCCGACCGCGGCATCGTCGGCTTCGGCCTCTCCAACGACGAGCGCCGCGGCATGGCCCGCGACTTCGACCGGGCCTTCGCCATCGCCCGCGAGGGCGGACTCCTCGCGGCCCCGCACGGCGGCGAGCTCACCGGCCCGTCCTCCGTCCGGGACTGCCTCGACGATCTGCACGCCGCCCGCATCGGGCACGGCGTACGGGCCGCCGAGGATCCCCGCCTGCTCAAACGGCTCGCCGACCGCCAGATCACCTGCGAGGTCTGCCCGGCGTCCAACGTCGCCCTCGGGGTCTACGAACGCCACGAGGACGTGCCGCTGCGCACGCTCTTCGAGGCCGGGGTCCCGATGGCCCTCGGTGCGGACGATCCGCTGCTCTTCGGGTCCCGGCTCGCGGCCCAGTACGAGATCGCCCGCCGGCACCACGCCTTCACGGACGCGGAGCTCGCCGAGCTGGCCCGCCAGTCGGTGCGCGGCAGTGCCGCGCCCGCCGGAGTACAGGAGAAGCTGCTGGCCGGCATCGACCACTGGATCGCCTCGTAAGGGGCGGCGGCGGGAGCCCTCCAGGGGATCAGCGGGTCAGCGCGTGAGCCGCAGGTCGCCCTCGTGGCAGTCGGCGCGCACCCGCGCGCCGTCCGGGAAGCCGATCTCCAGGTGGGTGCGCCCCTGCGCGGGCAGGGCGAACTCGGCGACCGATTCCACGGTGTCGCCGAGGTGGCGCAGGAAGGGGTGGTCTCCGAGGTCCTCGCCGACCTCGATGCGGCCCCACTCCCCCATGTCGTAGGGCTCGTGCGGCGCCTCGGATTCCACGATGAGGCAGGCGTCGGACCCGGTGGTGATCCGGGTGGACTCACCGTCGCTGTCGAGGAGCCAGACGTCGAGGGGCGCCTCGGAGCGTTCGCCGTCGCTGATGTGCCAGGACGCGACGACCCTTCTGATCGTGCGTCCCACCAGCCGGGTGGGGTCCGTACCGGCCCCGTGCAGGGGACAGAGCATGGGCGGGCCGGGACTCCTCAGATGCTGACGCCGACCGTCACCGGCTCGTTGACCAGGGTGACGCCGAAGGCCGCGTGGACGCCCGCGACGACCTCGCGGGCCAGGGCGAGGAGGTCTTCGGTGGTGGCCTCGCCCCGGTTGGTGAGGGCGAGGGTGTGCTTGGTGGAGATGCGGGCGGGGCCGTCGCCGTAGCCCTTGGTGAAGCCGGCCTTGTCGATCAGCCAGGCCGCGCTGGTCTTCGTACGGCCCTCGCCGGCCGGGTACGCGGGCGGGGCGGTCTCGGGGCCGAGCCGCTCCTGGGCGCGGGCGAGGAAGGCGGCGTACGCCTCGTCGCCGAGGATCGGGTTGTGGAAGAAGGAGCCGGCCGACCAGGTGTCGTGGTCGGCGGGGTCGAGGACCATGCCCTTGCCGGCGCGCAGCCGCAGGACGGTCTCGCGGGCCTGCGCCGCGGGCACCCGGTCGCCGGCCTCGACGCCGAGGGCGCGGGCCGTCTCGGGGTACTTGACCGGCGCGGACAGGCCGCCCGCGTCTTCCAGGGCGAAGCGGACGCGCAGGACGACGTACCGGTCGGGCTGGTGCTTGAAGAGGCTGTCGCGGTACGCGAACGCGCAGTCGGCGGCCGAGAGCGTGACCGTTTCCCCGCGCGTGCGGTCGTAGGCGACGACCTCGGTGATCGTGTCGCAGACCTCCTGGCCGTACGCCCCGACGTTCTGGATCGGGGTGGCGCCGGCCGAGCCGGGGATCCCGGCGAGGCATTCGATGCCCGCGAGCCCGGCGTCGACCACGCGGGCGACGGCCTCGCTCCAGTTCTCGCCGGCCGCGAGCTCCAGCCGGGTCCCGTCGAGCGCGAACCCGGTGGTCGCGATCCGCAGGGCGGTGCCGTCGAAGCCCTGGTCGCCGATGACCAGGTTGCTGCCGCCTCCGATGACCAGGAGCGGGGTGCCGCTCTCGTCCGCGGCGCGCACGGTGGCGACGACCTCGGCGTCGGTGGTCGCGGTGACCAGCCGGGCGGCGGGGCCGCCGAGCCGGAAGGTGGTCAGCGGGGCGAGGGGGGCGTCGTGGAGTTCCTGCACGTGGACAAGAGTACGGTCCGCGTCCCCGCGAGCAGGCGGGGCCACGGACCGTACGCGTACCGCAGGGCCGTACGGGGCCGAAACGGCCCACGTCACCCGCGCTCCGACTCTTGCCCCTTCTCCTGCTTCTCCGCCTGCTTCTGCGCCTGCTTCTTCTCCTGCTCGGCGAGGCGGCGCTCCGCCTCGGCCCAGCCGATGGGGAGCTCGCTCGCCGGGACGGTCCAGAAGACGAACGCGGCCTCCTTCGTATAGGCCGCGGCCGGATGTCGGGCACGACGGGCCTTTCCTCGCTCGTGTCGTGTCGTACGGAACTGCGTGCGGCGCGGCGGCTGCGGTTCCCCCGCCGGCCGCCGCGCAGGCACCGGCCGGCGAGCGGGACCCGCTCAGACGGCCACCTTCTCGGTGACGCGCCCGCCGGCCGGGGCCGCACCCTGGCCGTCCGCCGGGAGCCCGTCCGCCGGCAGGGCTCCGACCGGGCTGTCCGCCGTCGGCAGGGACGCCGCGGCCCGGGCCTTCTCCGCGGCCCGGCCGGGGAGCAGCAGGGCCAGGGCGGCCGCCACTGCGACGGCGGCGCCGCCGATCCAGAGGGCGGGGACGGTGCCGTCGGTGAAGGACTGCCCGGACTGGTAGCCGCCCTGGGCGGAGAAGACGGAGGCGAGGACGGCCACGCCGAGGGCTCCGCCGACTTCGCGCAGGGCGCTGTTGGCGCCGGCGGCCTTGCCCTGGTCGGCGGGGGCGACGGTGGACATGAGGGCGTTGGAGGCGGGGGCGAAGAACAGGCCCATCCCGATGCCACTGATGATCATCGCGGGGAGCTGGGCGCCGTAGGAGACTTCGGTGCCCAGGATCACGGCGAACCAGCCGAGGCCGATGGCCTGGAGCGCCAGCCCGGCGACCACGACGGGGCGGCTGCCGATCCGGTCGGAGAGGATCCCGGAGATCGGGGCGGCGATCATGGGCATCGCGGTCCAGGGGAGCATGCGCAGCCCGGCTTCGGTGGGCGAGTAGCCGAGGACGCCCTGGAGGAACTGGCTCAGCAGGAAGATCGAGCCGAACATCCCGACGAACATCAGCAGGCTCGCCATGTTGATGCCGAAGAAGCCCCGGTCCCGGAAGAGCCGCATGGGCAGCACCGGGTTGGCGTTGCGGAAGCCGTGGTGGATGAACCCGCCCACGAGCGCCGCCCCCACCAGCAGTGCGCTGAGTACGGGAAGGCTGGTCCAGCCGTGCGCGTTGGCGTTGACCAGCCCGTAGACGATGCCGAAGAGCCCGCCGCTGATGAGCAGGGTGCCGGGGACGTCGAGCTTCGCCTGCGGGGCGGTGGACTCGCCGAGCCGCATCCGGGAGAGCGGCATGAGGGCCAGCCCGATCGGGACGTTCAGCCAGAAGATCCACTGCCAGGAGATGTGCTCGGTGAGGCTGCCGCCGATGAGCGGCCCGCTCGCGACGGCGAGGCCGGTGAGGGCTCCGTAGATGCCGAGGGCCATTCCGCGCCGGGCGGCGGGGACGGCGACGGTCAGCAGCGTGAGCGAGAGCGGCATCATGATCGCCGCGCCGACTCCCTGGACGGCTCGGGCGGCGATGAGCTCGTTGATGCCGGGCGAGAGGGCCGCGGCGGCGGAGGCGACGGTGAACACGGCCGTACCCGCTATGAAGAGCCGCCGGCGGCCGAACCGGTCACCGAGGGCCGCGCCGAACATGAGCAGGACGGCGAAGGTGAGCGTGTACGCGTTCACCGTCCACTCCAGGTCCTCCAGCTTCCCGCCGAGGTCCTCGCGGATGGAGGGGAGCGCGGTGGTGACGACGAGGTTGTCGAGCGCGGCCATGAAGCTGGCGGCCCCGGTGATGACGAGGGCCCAGACCGCAGGCCCGCGAAGCTTGGTGTCTTGCACGATTCCCCCAAAACTAGTTATTGATCACTAACTTCAACGGACAGAGCTGAGCCCTACACCGGCCGATGCGCAGGACACGACGGGAGGCGCAGGACGCGCGGCCGGCGCACGACGGACGGAGGAGTGGAGCGGTGAAGGGGTGAAGGGGTAGAGCGGTGGAGGCGGGGATGGACGGAGGGGCGTACCCGCTACTCGGGCCGGACGCCCGGATAGCAGCCGTCCCAGACCCGGTGCCCCGGAGGGAACCCCATGGCGGACAGGGTGTTGATCAGCATTCCGTACGCGAGGAAGCTGGTCGTCTCCTTCACGTCCGCCCCGAGCGGCACGTGCAGGGTGTCCCACAACTCCATCCAGGCGGCCCGCACCATCTCGCCGAACTCGGGCTCCCCGGCAGCCTCGGCGGCGGCGACGGTCACGTACGTCTGGAGCTGCATCTGCAGCTTCTCGGGCTGCTCGGCGATCAGCTTCATGTACGCCACGCTCATCGCCTGGACCGCATCCTCGCCCTGGAGGCCCTTGGCGGCCTCCTCGAAGACGCGCCGGATGTCCTCCATGCAGCGAGCGGCGGCGGCCAGGAAGATGGCCTGCTTGTTCGGGAAGAGCCGGAAGAGGTACGGCTGGGACACCCCGACCCGCTTGGCGATCGCCTCGGTGGAGGTCCCGTAGTACCCGCCCCGCGCGAACTCGCCCATCGCCGCCAGGATGACGCTCTCGCGCCGCTCTTCCGCACTCATCCTTGCCATGTTTCGAAGTTAGTGCTCAATCACTAACTTGGCAAGCCTCACGCCGACCCGACCAGCGACAAGGCCCTGACCTGCGAGTTTCCTCGCCGGCCAGGGCCTTGTCGGTAACGCAAGAAACGCATGAGCCCCGAGCGACTCCCGGAGGACCGGGGCACAGGGTGCCCGGGGGCTCTTTACGGCGCGAGAGCAACCACCGCGCGCGACATCCCCAGCACCTTCTGCCCGGCGCTGGTGGCGGTCAGGTCGACCCGCACCCGGTTGTCGTCCAGCTTCGCCGCGACCTTGGCCGTGACCTCGATCAGCGCGCCCTGCCCGTCGTTCGGGACGACGACCGGCTTCGTGAACCGCACCCCGTACTCGACGACCGCACCCGGGTCGCCGACCCAGTCGGTCACCACGCGGATCGCCTCGGCCATGGTGAACATGCCGTGGGCGATCACGTCGGGCAGTCCGACCTCGGTGGCGAACTTCTCGTTCCAGTGGATCGGGTTGAAGTCACCCGACGCACCCGCGTACCGCACCAGCGTCGCCCGCGTGACGGGGAAGGACGCCGCCGGCAGCTCGGTGCCGACCTCGACGTCGTCGTACTGGATCTGGGCAGCCATCTCAGGCCTCCTCGGGGGCGGAACCGGCGGCGGCAGGAGCGGCGGCGGGCTCGGGCGCCCGGGAGACGAGCTTCGTCCAGGCGGTCACCACGTGCTCGCCGGACTCGTCGTGGACCTCACCGCGGATGTCGATGACGTCGTTGCCCGCGAGCGACTTGATGGCCTCGATGGTCGAGGTCACCGTCAGCCGGTCTCCGGCCTGCACGGGACGGGTGTACGCGAACTTCTGGTCACCGTGCACGACGCGGCTGTAGTCCAGCCCCAGCTGCGGGTCGTCCACGACCTGGCTGGCTGCCGCGAACGTGATGGCAAACACAAAGGTCGGCGGGGCGATCACGTCTTGGTGACCGAACGCCTTGGCTGCTTCGGGATCCGTGTACACCGGATTGGCGTCACCCACGGCGACCGCGAATTCGCGGATCTTCTCCCGGCCGACCTCGTACGGATCGGTGGGCGGGTAGCTCCGCCCCACGAAGGACTGGTCGAGCGCCATGACTCCCTACCTCCCTGTTGAAACGATCTGTCGAAACGACACAAGGCCGCCCCCCAATGAAGGGGACGACCTCATGACGGTATGACTGTGCCTGTTGTACGAGACTTCGCTAGTTGTTAGCGGGTCTCGCGGTGCGCGGTGTGCGAGTTGCAACGCGGGCAGTGCTTCTTCATCTCAAGACGGTCCGGGTTGTTACGCCGGTTCTTCTTGGTGATGTAGTTCCGCTCCTTGCACTCCACGCAGGCCAGCGTGATCTTCGGGCGGACGTCGGTGGCAGCCACGTGAGTGCTCCTTGACGGACAATTGGACGGATGAACGCATAAAAGAGTAGCCGATCGGGAGACCGACCCCGCAATCGGCTACTGTGTGTAGCGGCGACCGGACTTGAACCGGTGACACAGCGATTATGAGCCGCTTGCTCTACCGACTGAGCTACGCCGCTTTGATGAGATCCGTTCCCCACCCGAGGGTGGGGAACCTCTCTCACCAGAGCCCCAATGCGGAATCGAACCGCAGACCTTCTCCTTACCATGGAGACGCTCTACCGACTGAGCTATTGGGGCGAGCGAGGAAGACATTACACGGTCGCCCGCCGATCGCCCAAATCCTTTGCGGGGCCTGGCCTCGGAGCACCACCGCCGCCTTTCTTGATCCCCGCGAAACCCGTCCCGGGCCCCCCTCGGAGCACCTTTCACCCCGAAAGGTGTCAGGCATCACATCCCCGATCACCCGCCCCCACCCTGAGTCACCACGAAACCCCGCCCCAAACCGCCCCGAAACAAATCCGGGACCGGCGGACGACACGGGGTCGGGCGCGAGGCCGACCACGGGAGGGCGAGGACCGGCTCGAAGGCGCAAGGCCCGAAGGACTGACTACGGGTACGGGTACGGGCACGCAGGCACGGACACCAGACCCGAGGACGGGCTCTGCCCCGGGCCAGTCCCAGAAGCGGGGGCAGGCGCGCGGGGTCCGGGGCACGCATGGCGCGAGGCCACAGCCGGACCCGACCGGCATCGGAGCAGCTCGTGGAGTGCGTGCCGGGGCCAGGCACAAGGCCCGCACAGCCGGGGCAGCCGGGCGCAGGTCCGCAGCGCCCATGAGGCGAGGCACAGCCAGGCCCAGCAGGGCGGATCCGCTCCGGACCGGCAAGCCCAGGGCGACGGGGCCAGGCGCAGGGCGGCAGCCGCACGGCCGAGGCCACAACAAGGCCGGGCGGGGTCCCCTCCGGACAGGCACCGCAGCCGACCGCAGGGCCCACGCCGGAGGCGGGGCCGTACCGGCGCCGGCCCCGGATCCTCAGCTGCATGGGGGCGAGCCCGCAGCCGGGCCCAGGCGGCTACGGACGCGGGGACGGCTCCGGACCAGCATCGGAGCAAACCGCGAAGTCCACGCCGAAGGCGCGGACGGGCCCGAGTCCGGCGGAGCCGGGGCCAGGCGGAACGGGCTCCAGTCCGGCGGAGCCGGGGCCAGGCGGAACGGGCTCCAGTCCGGCGGAGCCGGGGCCAGGCGGGACGGGCTCGAGTCCGGCGGAGCCGGGGCCAGGCACAGGTCCTCGGAGGCGAGGGGCCAGGCGCGAGCCTGCGGAACCCGGACCAGGGACCGGCCAGCAGCAGCATGGGCGGGTGCCACAGGCGGCCCCCGGCGGCTCCTGAGCCGACCGCGGAGTCCACGCCGCAGGCCGGGACATCACCCGAGCCCTGTGGACGCGGGCCCGCAACCGCATTGAGGCGACCCCACAACCAGGCGGGCAGCTACGGACACGGGGGCACTCAGGACCTGCACCGGACCCGACCCCCGGAGTCCACGCCAGAGGGGCGGGAACGGGCCCGAGGCCGGCGGAGCCCGGGCCAGGCGCAGGTCCGCGGAGGCAAGGCCCTGCGCGAGCCTGCGGGGCCCGGGCCAGGGGCCGGCCAGCAGCATGGGCGGGTGCCACAGGCAGGCCCCGGCAGCTGCGGAACCGGAACGGGGGCGCAGGCCGGGACGGGCGACAGCCGCATCGCCGAGGCCACAGCAGGGCCGGGCGGTGTCCGCTCCGGACAGGCACCTCCGCCGACCGCCAAGTCCACGCCAGAGGCAGGACTCGGGGCCGGGATCGAGACCCGGGGCAGGGCCGGTCGGGGCCGAGGACCGGGGTCCGGGGCCGGGGTCCGGGACCGGGGCCGGGGGCCGGGGCCGGGGGCCGGGGGCCGGGGTCGGGGTCGGGACCGGGGTCGGGACCGGGGTCCGGGGTCCGGGGGGCCCGGAGCGGACCCGGGTTCGGGACCCGGGTTCGGGATCCGGGTTCAGGATCCGGGTTCGGGACCCGGGTGCAGCCCGCCAGGGGCGGCCTCGGGGGCGGTCCGCACAGACGCACCGGTACGACTATTGCCCTCTTCCGCGAAGCGGGCACCCCTGCCCCCTAGGCTCTGAGCACGCTGCGTGATCTTGGGCCGCGGGCCGCGGCCACGGCCCCAGGAACCGCCCGAGCCACCGCAGGAGCGCGATGTCCGACAGCCCGCCGCAGCAGCCGTCCCACTCCCCTCGCAACCGCCCCGGCAGCAGCCAGGGGCAGGGACCTGGACAGGGGCACGGCCCCGAGGGCACTCAAGGAAGCCCCGGCCCGGCGGCCCCCGAGTCCACCACCCTGCTCCTCACCGGCGCCCGCCTCACCGACGGCCGCACCGTCGACGTCCGGCTCGGCGGCGGCCGGATCCAGGCCGTCGGCACGGCCGGCAGCCTGCCCGCCGCCGCGGGCGCCCGCGTCGACCTCACCGGCTACCTGCTCCTCCCCGCGCCCGCCGAGCCCCACTCCCACGGGGACACCGCCCTGACCGCGGACAGCGAAGGGCCCGTCTCCTACTCCCCCGACGAGGTGCAGCGCCGCGCCACCGAGGCGGCCCTGCTCCAGCTCGGGCACGGCGCCACGGCCGTCCGGTCCCACGTGCGCATCGGCGACGTACACGGCCTAGGCCCCTTGGAGGCCGTGCTCCAAGCCCGCCGCTCCCTGCGCGGGCTCGCCGATCTCACCGCCGTCGCCGTTCCCCGCCTGCTGACCGGGGTGGCCGGGGCCGACGGGCTCGCCATGCTGCGGGACGCCGTGAAGATGGGCGCCTCCGTCATCGGCGGCTGCCCCGACCTCGACCCGGACCCCACCGGCTTCCTCGAAGCCGTACTGGAACTCGCCTCCGAGCACGGCTGCCCCGTCGACCTGCACACCGACGGCGACGACCCCGCCCGCCTGTCCCGGCTCGCGGCGATGGCCGGCGGACTGCGGCCCGGGGTCTCCATCGGGCCCTGCGGTGGCCTGTCCCGGCTCCCGCTGGACGTGGCGACCCGGGCCGCCGACCAGCTGGCGGCAGCCGGCGTACGGGTGACCTGCCTCCCCCAGGGCGACTGCGCGGCCCTGGAACGGCGGGGCCTGCGCACCGCCCCCGTACGGCTGCTGCGCGCCGCCGGGGTGCGCGTCGCGGCGGGCAGCGGGGCCCTGCGCGACGCGGGCAACCCGGTCGGGCGCGGAGACCCGCTCGAAGCCGCGTACCTCCTGGCCTCCCAGGGCGGGCTCCGCGCCACCGAGGCCTACCACTCGGTCGCCGGCGCCGCCCGCGAGGCGATGGGCCTGCCGGAGGTGCGGGTGGAGGCCGGGTTCCCGGCGGAGCTGCTCGCCGTGCGCGGGGACCGGATCGCGAGCGTGCTCTCCCTCGCGTACAGCCGGATCGTGATCCACCGCGGGCGGGTGGTAGCCCGGACGAGTGCCGTACGGGAGTACTGCGACTCCGCCGTCGCGGTGGCCCTGGACCTGCCCCGGCAGGGCCGTATGGAGCCCGGTCCCTGAGCGTTCACCGCATGTTCCCGGGCGCGCTCGCCCGGCTCGTCGTACGGTCGTGGCATGCGCATCGTCATCGCGGGTGGACACGGTCAGATCGCGCTGCGGCTGGAGCGCCTGCTCGCCGCGCGCGGGTACGAGGTCGCGGGCATCATCCGCGATCCGGCACAGGGCGACGACCTCAGGGAGATGGGCGCCGAACCGGTGCTGTGCGACTTGGAATCGGCGTCGGTCGAGCACGTGGCGGGCATCCTGCAGGGCGCGGACGCCGCGGTGTTCGCGGCGGGCGCGGGTCCCGGCAGCGGGGTCGGGCGCAAGGACACGGTGGACCGGGGCGCGGCGGTGCTGTTCGCGGACGCCGCCGAACGGGCCCGCGTACGCCGCTTCCTGATGGTCTCCTCGATGGGCGCGGACACCCGCCGCGAGGGCGACGAGGTCTTCGACGCCTACCTCCGCGCCAAGGGCGAGGCCGACGAGCACGTCCGCACCCGTCTGGGCCTGGAGTGGACGATCCTGCGCCCGGGCTCGCTGCTCGACGACGCGGGGACGGGCCTGGTCCGCCTGGAGGCGCAGACGGGCCGCGGGCCGGTCACCCGCGACGACGTGGCGGCGGTCCTCGCCGAGCTGATCGAGACGCCCGCGACCGCGGGCCTCACCCTGGAACTGATCGCGGGCTCGACCCCGGTCCCGGTGGCGGTCAAGGACGTGGCGGGCAACTAACCGCCGCCCCCGGCCGGGGACACGCACGGCACCCCGGCCGGGGACGGGCCCGGCCGTTCACGGGTCTGCACAGGTCAGAGGTCTGCACGGGGCAGAGGTCTGCGCAGGCCTACGGTAAGAAGCCGGCGGTCAGAAGCCGGCCTTCAGGACCGGGCGGCGGATATCGGCCGTCAGAAATCGGCGGTCAGGCGGTCGTCGGAGCGGCCGACCGAATCCTGCTGGAACCGCTGCTCGTACGCATCCCGGATCCGCTCGATGCGCGCACCGCGCTCGTCGGCCTCCTTCTCCGGATACAGCAGCACCACCTCGTACGAGATCTCGCGGATGATCTTCCCGTCCCGCTGCCACTGGCCGCGTCCGTCCTGGAGGGTCAGCCCCTCGGGGAAGGCGGGGGTGATCTCCCGCTCGAGGAACCCCATGAACTCCCCCTCCCCGACCGGTGGACGGCCGTCCGGCCGCTCGGTGCCGAAGTAGAGCCGGGTCTCCTGGTAGGGATCCCCCACATGGCCGTTCAGCGCCGCTCCGACCAGAGCCGGGATCCCCGCTCCGAGCAGGGCGAGGAGCACCCCGCCGCCGACCTTTCCGCGCGTGTCAGAAGTCCATTTCACGCCGGATGAACGACCGGAGCCCCACATCGGTACGCACGATCCGCCCGATGGGCTCACCCCGCGCCCGTGCCCGCCCCGTCAGGCCCCTCATGGCCTCTCCAGCCGACGCCGCCACCACGGATCCCCCGGCGGGGCGTACGGATCGGGGAGCGTCCGGGCGAGGAACCGCGCGTCGAGCGGCGCGAGTACGGCCCGCAGCTCCCGCGCGGCGCGACGCGGCAGGGAGAGGCAGAAGACCTCCAAGGCCTCCCGGTGATCGCTGCCCCAGACGGGTTGGCAGCAGGGGTAGTCGTCGTCCCAGCTCGGGTAGAGGATCCACGACGGTCCTCTGCCGTACACCGTCGCGCGCCAGGCGGACAGGGCCCGGTAGGCAGCGCCGGGCTCGTACCGGTGGCGTTCGACGCGGGCGATGTCCACAAGGGTGCGGGAGGAGACGCCCGGAACGACGGCTCGGTCGCCCTCTCGGGACGGCCGGCGTGGCAGGTCCGACCGGACCTGCGAGGGCGCCTTACGCGCCATGGCCCTTTCGGCCGCTGATGCTGATGCGGATCATGCGGACAGCATGCGCCCCGGTCCGCTTCGCCGCCCAGTGGTTTTCCGTGGGGCGTTCCGGTTCCGGGTGTACGAGAAAACCCCCGCCCATTGCATTGCTGCAATGAGCGAGGGTTTCACTCGCGTGGCGGCGCCAGGGTTCGAACCTGGGTAGGCTGAGCCGGCAGATTTACAGTCTGCTCCCTTTGGCCACTCGGGCACACCGCCATGATCGCTGCCATCTTTCCGCTTTGCGGCGGCGCTCCGTGGCAACGACGTAAACGATACCCGATGACCGGGGGTGCTTCGCCACCGGATTGATCAGCACCGCACGTGGGCGCGGTGGCTAGGCTTTGCCGAGCGGTCCGGGGATGTCCGGCCGCGCCCTTCGGGGCCGTCACTACCGACTTCAAGGAGCCACAGCACATGGCCGACTCCAGTTTCGACATCGTCTCGAAGGTCGAGCGGCAGGAGGTCGACAACGCCCTCAACCAGTCCGCCAAGGAGCTCTCGCAGCGCTACGACTTCAAGGGCACCGGCGCCACGATCGCCTGGTCCGGCGAGAAGATCCTGATGGAGGCGAACTCCGAGGAGCGCGTCAAGGCCGTCCTGGACGTCTTCGAGACCAAGCTGGTCAAGCGCGGGATCTCCCTCAAGGCGCTCGACGCCGGTGAGCCGCAGCTGTCCGGCAAGGAGTACAAGATCTTCGCCACGATCGAGGAAGGCATCTCCCAGGAGAACGCCAAGAAGGTCGCGAAGATCATCCGTGACGAGGGCCCCAAGGGCGTCAAGGCCCAGGTCCAGGGCGAGGAGCTGCGCGTCAGCTCCAAGAGCCGCGACGACCTCCAGGAAGTCCAGGCCCTCCTCAAGGGCAAGGACCTGGACTTCGCGATCCAGTACGTGAACTACCGCTGATCACCGGCTTCGGCCTCGGTTCAGCCCGCACGTCGGCCCGGCGGTCCTTCGAGGACCGCCGGGCCGCGGTCGTTGCGGCGGGCGGTGGTGACGGTGTTGCGGGACCGGCGCTCGGCGGGTGTGTGCCCGGCGTGAGCGGCGTACGCGCCCGTGCCGCCCTCCGTGTGCACTTGGGCGGGCTGGAGTGCGCCCACCAGGGTGAGGGGTGTCCGTCAGCGCCTCGACAGGGAGGGTTCCCGCATGCCTGGGGCCGGCACGTTACGTGAAGACTTCGGGGCGTCCGTGGTGGTCGCCCTGGTCGCGCTACCGCTCTGCGTCGGAGTGGCCGTCGCCTCCGGGGTGCCGGCCGAACTCGGCATCCTCACCGGGGTGGTGGGCGGGCTGGTCACCGGCTGGTTCCGGGGCAGTTCCCTCCAGGTGAGCGGCCCGGCCGCCGGGCTCACCGTGCTCGTCTACGAGGCCGTGCGGACGTACGGGCTGCCCGCGCTCGGCGTGCTCGTCCTGGCAGCCGGCCTGGTGCAGCTGGGCATGGGCGTGCTGCGGCTCGGGCGGTGGTTCCGGGCGATCTCCGTGGCCGTCGTGCACGGGATGCTGGCCGGCATCGGGCTCGTGCTGATCGCCGGTCAGCTGTACGCCCTGGCCGGTGTGGAGGCCCCGGCGCGCACCCTGGAGAAGCTGGCCGGAGCCCTGGAGCTCGGCGGGCGCGCCGACTGGACCGCCGTGGCCCTCGGGGCCGGGACCGTCGCGGTCCTGGTGGCCTGGCGGCGGATGCCCGACCGACTGCGGCTCGTGCCGGGGGCGCTCGTCGGGGTCGCGGCCGCGACCGCCGCGGCCGTGCTGCTACGGCTGCCCGTGGAGCGGGTCCGGGTCACCGGCGTCCTGTCGGCCGTGACCCCGCCCGGCTGGGCCGACTTCGGGGTGCTCGCCTCCGCGGGGGCCGTCGGGACCGTGGTGGCGCTCGCTCTGATCGCCTCCGCCGAGACGCTGTTCAGTGCGGCGGCCGTGGACCGCATGCACGACGGAGACCGGACCGACTACGACCGCGAACTGGTCGCCCAAGGTGTCGGGAACACCCTCTGCGGGCTGCTCGGGGCCCTGCCCATGACCGCCGTCATCGTCCGCAGCGCCGCCAACGTCGAGGCCGGCGCCCGCACTCGGGCCTCCCGGATCCTGCACGGCGGCTGGCTGCTGCTGTTCGCCGTGGCCGTCCCCGGGCTGCTGGAGTCCGTCCCGCTCGCCGCGCTGGCCGGGGTGCTGCTGCACGCCGGCTGGAAGCTGCTTCCGGTGCGGGCGGTGGCCGCCCTGTGGCGGTCGCACCGGGGCGAGGCGGTCGTCCTGGTGGCGACGGCCGCGGCGATCGTGGCCACGAACCTCTTCGAGGGGGTGCTCGCCGGGCTGGGGCTCGCCGTCGCCAAGGCGGCCTGGGAGACCTCCCACGTGCACATCGAGCCGGTGTGGGAGGGCGACGAACTGCGAGTGCGGATCCTGGGCAACGCCAGCTTCCTGCGGCTGCCCAAACTGCTCGACGAGCTGGACGCGCTGCCCCGCGGCGGTGTCGTCCGCCTCGACCTGAGCGGGCTGCGCCACCTCGACCACGCCTGCCTGACCGCGCTGGACGGCTGGGAGCGGAGCCGCACGCCGGTCCCCGGCCGGGAAGGCGTCACCTAGCCCGGATACCCTCCGCCCGTGAACGCCACGAACCCCGAGCACAACGAGATGAAGCGCACCCTGGGCGTCTTCGACGCGGTCGTCGTCGGGCTCGGCGCGATGGTCGGCGCCGGGATCTTCGCCGCGCTGGCCCCGGCGGCGCGCGCGGCCGGCGGGGCGCTCCTCGCAGCTCTCGCGCTCGCGGCCCTGGTGGCGTACTGCAACGCACACTCCTCGGCGCGGCTGGCCGCCCGCTACCCCTCCTCGGGGGGCACTTACGTGTACGGGCGCGAACGGCTCGGGCCCTTCTGGGGATACCTGGCCGGCTGGGGCTTCGTCGTCGGCAAAACGGCCTCCTGCGCGGCGATGGCCCTCACGGTCGGGGCCTACGCGTGGCCCGGGCAGCAGCACGCGGTGGCCGTGGCGGCGGTGGTGGCACTGACCGCCGCGAGCTACGGAGGCGTGCAGAAGTCCGCCCGGATCGCCCGGGTGATCGTGGCGGTGGTACTGGCCGTCCTGGCCGGGGTCGTCGTGGCGTGCCTGTCCTCCGGCGCGGCCGACGCCGGCCGTCTCGGCGGCTCGGACTGGGCAGCGGCCGGACTGCTCCAGGGTGCCGGGCTGCTGTTCTTCGCCTTCGCGGGGTATGCCCGGATCACCACCCTGGGCGAGGAGGTGCGCGACCCGGAGCGCACGATCCCGCGGGCGGTGCCCCTCGCCCTGGGGATCGCCCTGCTCGTCTACGCCGCGGTCTCGGTGGCGGCGCTGTCGGTGCTCGGCTCCGACGGTCTGGGGCGGTCGGCGGCCCCGCTGGCCGACGCCGTGCGCGCGGCCGGGTGGCCCGGACTGACTCCCGTCGTCCGGGTGGGCGCCGCGCTGGCGGCGCTGGGCTCGCTGCTGGCGCTCGTACTCGGGGTGTCGCGGACCACCCTGGCGATGGCGCGGGACGGCCATCTGCCGCGCGCGCTGGCGGCCGTACATCCCCGGCATCAGGTGCCGCACCACGCCGAGCTGGCGGTGGGCGCGGTGGTGGCGGTGCTCGCGGCCACCACCGATCTGCGGGGCGCGATCGGTTTCTCCTCCTTCGGCGTGCTCGCCTATTACGCGATCGCGAACGCCTCCGCGTGGACTCTCGATTCAGGTGTCAAGGACCGGGCCGTGGCAGCGGCGGGACTGTCCGGCTGCGTGGTGCTGGCCTGCGCACTGCCCGCCGCGTCGACGGTCGCGGGGGCCACGGTGCTGGCACTGGGCGCGCTGGCCTACGGTGTGCGCCGGCGGCTCACACCCGGGCTCTGAAGCCCGCCCAGGGGGTCAGCTCCAGGGGCCGGGGGGGGGGGGGGGGCGCGCGGCCGGCCGCGGCCCGGCGGGGGGGGGGGGGGGGCGAAGGCGGCGGGGGCGGGGCCGGCCTTGGGGTGGGGCGGGGGGCACCACCCGGGGGCCGTTACCCCCCCCGGGGGTTATGTCCCCGGGCCCCCCCCCCCCCCCCCCCCCCGCGCCCGATTCCTCGCTGAACCAGGCGCTGCCGTCGAGCCAGCCGCGCAGCCAGTCGGCGAGCATGGGCGATTCGAGGAACCAGGCGAGGTCGGGCTCGCCCGAGTTCGGTTCGAACAGCAGGACTTGGGCGGCTTCCGAGCGGCAGTCCACGCAGGCGCGCAGGGCGCAGCCGAAGTCGGCTATGGGCAGTACGCCCTCGGGCCGGCGCCAGGCCGAAACGCGCATCGCGGTGTATTCGGCGACGGCGCGCTCCAGGGGCAGCAGGCCGTGCTCGGGGCCGAAGCCGCCGTCCGCCACGCGGGTGTGGAGGGCCGCCAGGAGGGGCGGCAGGGCGAAGCCCAAGGCGGCCTCGGCCCGGTGCAGTTCCGCGGTGGGCAGGGACGCCGGAAGGGGCGCCGGAAGGGGCAGGGTGGGGGTGCCGGTGGCCGCGTACCGCTCCGGGTGGGAGCTGTGGGCGCGGCCGGCGACTTGCTTCAGCAACTGCTCGGTGTCATCCATGCACACAGAGTGACACTCCCCACTGACAATCGCCCTGACCTGCGATTTAAGCCTCGACAAGGGGCGACGAGGGAGCTAAGAGGGCGCGACCTCAGTCCGCTTGGCGCTCCGTGTTCCGCGCCGGGGCATGCGAGTCGTACCCCACGAAGAAGGTGGGTCGGCGCTGCACTGCCGTGTAGATGCGGCCGATGTACTCGCCGAGCAGGCCGACGCAGATCAGCTGCACGCCGCCGAGGAACAGCATCACGATGAACAGCGAGGTCCAGCCGGGGACGGTCTGGCCCTTCAGGTAGATCGCCAGGGTGGCGCCCACCATCAGCAGGCAGCCGAAGAAGCTGGCCACGCCCAGCCAGGTTGCCAGGCGCAGCGGGGCGGCGGAGAAGTTGATGACGCTGTCGACGCCGAGCCGGAGCATCTTGCTCAGCGGGTACTTGGTCTCCCCCGCCACCCGCTCCTCGCGCTGGTAGGTGACCTGGCCGCTGGGGAAACCGAGCCACGGCACGAGCAGGCGGTACACCTGATGCTGGTCGGGCATGGCCTTGACCGCGTCGACCGCCGCGCGGCTCAGCAGCCGGAAGTCGCCCGCCTGCGCGGGCACCTGCTTGCCGACCAGGCGGCGCATGAGCCAGTAGTACGCGCCGGCCGTGTGCCGCTTGAACCCGGTGTCCGTGCTCCGGTCGGACCGGACCCCGTAGACGATGTCGAGACCGTCCGCGCGGGCCAGGTCGAGCATCTCCGGGATCTTCTCCGGCGGGTCCTGGAGGTCCGCGTCGATGCTGGCCACGTAGGCGCCCGAGGCGCTGTGCAGGCCCGCGGTGAGGGCGGCCTGGTGGCCGGAGTTCCCGCGCAGCCGCACGATCCGCAGTTCGGGCCATTTGGTCTGGAACTCGGTGAGCAGTTCCGCCGTGCGGTCCTTGCTGCCGTCGTCGACGGCGACGACCTCGTATCGGACGGCCATGGCGTCGAGTGCCGGGCGCAGTCTGCCGACCAGGGCCGGCAGCGCGTCCTCCTCGTCGTACATCGGCACGACCACCGAGAGGGTCGTGGAGGGCTCGGAGTGCTCGGAGAACTCGGAAGGCTCAGAGGGCTCAGAGGGCTCAGTCGACATCGGTTCTTCCCTGCCCATCGTGCGTGCCGCTCGTCCGCGTCACTCGTCCGCAACCCGGAACTTTAATACGAGTGGATTTACCGGATCCGGGCTCAGCGCGGCTCAGCGCGAGGCGAACGGAGCGTCCGTGGGGACGATCTCGCGGCCCAGCGGGAGCAGGGAGAGCGGGACCATCTTGAAGTTGGCGATGCCGAACGGGATGCCGATGATCGTGATGCACAGCGCGATGCCGGTGACGATGTGGCCGAGGGCCAGCCACCAGCCGGCGAGGACCAGCCACAGCACGTTCCCGACGCAGGACGCGGCGCCCGCGTCACGCCGCTCGACGGTCGTGTACCCGAAGGGCCACAGGGCGTACACGGCGATGCGGAACGAGGCTATGCCGAAGGGGATTCCGATGATGGTGATGCAGAGGATCACACCCGCCAGGCAGTAGCCCAGGAAGAGCCAGACTCCGCTGAGGACGAGCCAAATGAGGTTCAGGATGGTCTTCACTGACTGCGGCCTGCCATCTGTTCGAGCCGGGCGATGCGCTCGGCCATCGGAGGGTGCGTGGAAAACATTTTGGACAATCCTTCGCCGGGACGGAAGGGATTGGCGATCATCATGTGGCTCGCGGTCTCCAGTCGCGGCTCGGCCGGCAGCGGGAGCTGCTTGGTGCCGGCGTCCAGCTTGCGCAGGGCGCTGGCGAGGGCGAGCGGGTCCCCGGTGAGCTGGGCCCCGGAGGCGTCCGCCTCGTACTCGCGCGAGCGGCTGATGGCGAGCTGGATCACGGAGGCCGCCAGCGGGCCCAGGATCATGATCAGCAGCATGCCGAAGAGGCCCGGTCCCTCGTCGTCGTTGGAGCGGCCGATGGGGATCAGCCAGGCGAAGTTGACCAGGAACATGATCACGGAGGCCAGGGCGCCCGCGACGGAGGAGATGAGGATGTCGCGGTTGTAGACGTGGCTGAGCTCGTGGCCGATGACCCCGCGCAGCTCGCGCTCGTCGAGGATGCGCAGGATGCCTTCGGTGCAGCAGACCGCGGCGTTGCGCGGGTTGCGGCCGGTGGCGAACGCGTTGGGGGCCTCGGTCGGGGAGATGTAGAGCCGGGGCATGGGCTGGCGCGCGGACGTGGAGAGCTCGCGCACCATGCGGTAGAGCTCGGGCGCCTCGAACTCGCTGACGGGGCGGGCCCGCATCGCGCGCAGGGCCAGCTTGTCGCTGTTCCAGTACGCGTACGCGTTGGTGCCGAGGGCCACGAGGACGGCGACGATCAGGCCGCCCCGGCCGAAGAAGCTTCCGATGAGGATGATGAGGGCCGACAGACCACCGAGGAGTACGGCGGTCTTCAGCCCGTTGTGCCGGCGGTGCACGGTGCGCCCTCCAAGTGGTGCGGCAGGGGGACCCGTCCAGGATCTGGGGATCGGAGGGCCTACGGTCCAGTGGACCCTTCCTTCCTGGTCAACGCGAGGTGAGGGCGGCAGGTTCCCCGGGCACGCCCGTCCCCGCCGCCCCGGTGGACCGGGGGGCGCGGCTGGGGCGGGGCCGCGGCGGGCGCCGTGGAGGTTAGGCCGTACGGGTTATGGGCGCGGGCCGGTCGCGGCGCTGACGGGGCTCCCGGCGGACCTCCGGAGCGGCTCTACAGCGGGAAGAGGCTGCCGGTGGCGAAGCGCAGGACGAGCTGCGGGGCACCCGAGAGGACCAGAGCGGTGGCGGCGGTGAGCACGATGGCCGCCGTGACCGGCCAGGGGGTGCCCGTACGGGGCTGCGCGCCCTCCTGTGCGCCTTCCCGTACCCCCTCCTGCGCCGCGTCCCCGTCGGGGGTGCGGAAGAGCAGGGCGGTCCAGCGCAGGTAGTAGTACAGCGCGACGACGACGTTGACGGCCATGACCACGGCGAGCCAGCCCAGTCCCGCGTCGACCGCCGAGCGGAAGACGGTGACCTTGGCGAAGAGCCCGATGATGCCCGGCGGCAGACCGGCCAGGCAGAGCAGGAAGAAGGCCATCGCGAGGGCGGCGAGCGGGCTCTCGGCGTACAGGCCCCGGTAGTCGGAGAGCCGGTGCAGCGGCTTCGTGCGGGCCACCAGCGCGGCCACGGCGAAGGCGCCGAGGTTCACGGCGGCGTACATGAGGGCGTAGGCGACGGTGGAGCCGATCTGGTCGCGGCCTGCGTAGGCGGCGGCCGCGATCGGGACCAGCAGGTAGCCGGCCTGGCCCACGGAGGACCAGGCGAGCAGCCGTACGGCGCCGCCCGGCCGGTCGGCGGACTGGCGCAGGGCCGCGGCGTTGCCGAGGGTCATGGTGAGCGCGGCGAGGACGGCGAGGGCCGGGCCCCAGACGTCGGAGTACGCGGGGAAGGCGATCACGGTGACGAGGATGAGGCCGGTGAAGCCGACGGCCTTGCCGATGACCGACAGGTATCCGGCGACGGGCAGCGGAGCGCCGACGTAGGTGTCCGGGACCCAGAAGTGGAAGGGGACGGCGGCCGTTTTGAAGGCGAAGCCGACCAGGGTGAGCGCGACGCCGGCCATGGCGAGGGTGTCGAGCTGTCCGGGGACGTGTCCGAGCCGGTCGGCGACCTGGGTGAGGTGCAGGGAGCCGGTGGCGGCGTAGACGAAGCTGACGCCCATCAGGGACACGGCGGTGGCGGTGACGGAGGACAGGAAGAACTTGAGGGCGGCCTCGGAGGAGAGCCGGTCGCCGCGGCGCATGCCGACGAGGGCGAAGGCGGGCAGCGAGGCGACTTCGAGGGCGACGATCAGGGTGGCGAGGTCGCGGGAGGCGGGCAGCAGGGCCGCGCCGGCGGCGGAGGAGAGCAGCAGGAACCAGTACTCGCCGGCCGGCATGCGCGCCTCGCGGACGGCGGTGACCGACAGCAGGGCGGTGACCAGGGCGCCGCCCAGGACGAGGAACTGCACGACGAGCGCGAAGTGGTCGGCGGCGTAGCTGCACGCCGCGGGGTCCGCCGTACCGGGTCCGGTGAGGCAGAAGGTGGTGCGGTCGCCGGCGCGCAGCGGCAGCAGGGTGGCGGTCGCGGCGGCCAGCCCGGCCACGGAGATCCAGCCGAGCAGCGGCTTGCGGCGCTCCGGCACGAAGAGGTCGAGGACCAGCACGAGGAGGCCGACGGCGGCGGTGATGACGACCGGCGCGATGGCGAGCCAGTCGACGGACTGGACCAGGCTGGTGGCGTCGGCGCCGGCCGCGGCGATGACGAGCGGCTGGACGAGCGGCTGAACGAGCGGCTGGACGAGCGGCTGAACGATGGGCTGGACGATGGGCTGAAGGACCGTCATGAGTTCCCTCCCGCGAGGAGCTTCTGGACGGCCGGGTCGGTGAGGCC
Source organism: Streptomyces sp. NPDC058289 (assembly GCF_042880975.1). Taxonomy (NCBI): domain Bacteria; kingdom Bacillati; phylum Actinomycetota; class Actinomycetes; order Kitasatosporales; family Streptomycetaceae; genus Streptomyces; species Streptomyces sp. NPDC058289. The sequence continues at coordinate 38,582 of NZ_JBHVYI010000016.1, read as the reverse complement.
GAGGAGGACCGCGGGCCACAGGCCGGCGAGGAGGGTGAGGGCGACGAGCGGGCTCCAGGCGGCGTACTCGTAGCGCTGGATGTCCGCGAGGACCACGGGGGCGGCGGCCCCTTCGCGCGCGGCCTTCGGGTCGCCCATGCACACCCGCCGTACGACGATCAGAAGATAGGCGGCGGTGAGCAGGGTGCCGAACGCGCCGACGGACATGTACGTGAGGAACGCCGGCCGCGACAGGCCCTCGGCGGGGTCGAACGCGCCGAAGAGGGCCAGCATCTCGCCCCAGAAGCCGGCCAGGCCGGGGAGGCCGAGCGAGGCGATGGCGGCGAAGGCGAGGAGGGCCCCGAAGCGGGGGGCGCGGCCGTAGAGGGCCGCTCCGGTGGCCCCGGCGAGGGTGTCGAGATCGGCCGTGTTGTAACGGTCTTTGAGCGCGCCGACAAGAAAGAAGAGAAGGCCGGTGATCAGACCGTGCGCGACGTTGGCGAACAGCGCGCCGTTCACGCCGGTGGGGGTCATGGACGCGATGCCGAGGAGGACGAAGCCCATGTGGCCGACGGAGGAGTACGCGATGAGGCGCTTGAGGTCGCCCTTGTTGCCCTTGCGGGCGAGGGCGAGGCAGGCCAGGGACCCGTAGACGATGCCGACCGCGGCGAAGGCGCCCAGGTACGGGGCGAAGGTGGCCATGCCGTCGGGGGTGGCGGGCAGCAGGATCCGGACGAACCCGTAGGTGCCCATCTTCAGCAGGACGCCCGCGAGGAGGACGGAACCGACGGTGGGTGCGGCCGTGTGGGCGTCCGGCAGCCAGCTGTGCAGCGGCCACATCGGGGTCTTCACGGCGAGGCCGATCCCGATGGCGAGAACGGCCAGGACCTGGGTGGTGTGGGACAGTTCGCGGCCGTTGTCGGAGGCGAGTGCCACCATGTCGAAGGTGCCGCTGTTCAGCCCGATCAGCAGCAGGCCGAGCAGCATCACCACGGAGCCGAGGAGGGTGTAGAGGATGAACTTCCAGGCGGCTGCCTGCCGCTGAGCACCGCCCCAGCGGGCGATGAGGAAGTACATCGGGATGAGGACCATCTCGAAGGCGAGGAAGAACAGCAGCAGGTCGAGGACGGCGAAGGTGGCGAGGGTGCCGGACTCCAGGACCAGGAGCAGGGCGACGAAGGCCTTCGCGGAGGGGCCCGCGGGGAGCTTGAAGTAGCTGTAGAGCGCGCAGAGGAAGAACAGCAGCGCGGTCATCAGGAGGAGGGGGAGCGAGATGCCGTCGATGCCGAGGTGGATCCGGACGTTCAGGGCCTGGATCCAACTGATGTCCGTCGTCGCCTGGAAGCGGGACGGGGCGTCGTGGTCGAAGCCGACGGCGAGGACGATCGCCGCGGCGAGGATGGCACCGGTCACGGTCACGCCGTGGCGCAGTACGGCCTGTTCGGGGCTCTTGCCCTTCAGCCCGGGCGGGGCCGGCAGGAGGGCGGCGACGGCGCCGACGAGCGGGCCGGCCACGACGAACGCCAGAAGGAACTGCATCACGGACGGGCTGATATCAATCACGGCTGACTCACGGCTCACGATCCGGCGTTGACGTTGGCGAGGACGGCGGTGGCGATCGCCAGGACCACGGCGCCGGCGAGCAGGGCACTCAGGTAGCTCTGCACGTTGCCGGTCTGGGCGCGGCGTACGAGGCCGCCGAGCAGCCGGGGGCCGAGGCCCGCGCCACGGACGTACGAGTCCACGACCTCGCGGTCGAGGAAGCGTACGAGGGCTGCGGTGGCTCGGACGGGGCGGACGAACAGGCGGTCGTAGACGGCGTCGAGGTGGAAGCCGACGGCGGCGTGCCGGTGCAGCGGGCCGAGGAGCGCGCGGCCGGGGTCGGCGGCGGGGGCCGTGGAAACGACCGGGTGGTCGTGGGTGACCTCGGCGACTTCGGGGCTCTCGGCAGCGGACTCGGCGGCGACGACGGCCGCGGACACTGCGGCGGTGGCGCCGGCGGTGGCGTGCGATCCGGCGGCGGCTCCGGACGGGGCTGCCGGGGCAAGGGCGGCCTGGGCCTGGGCGCGCTGCCACAGGGCGTAGGTGAGCACCGCGCCGACGGCGGCGGCGCCCGTACCGAGGACCGAGGTCGTCAGCGACGGGGTGAGCTCGCGGCCGTCGAAGAAGTCGGAGAGGGGGCCGGCCAGCAGCCCGAAGCCGACGGACGGGATCGCCAGCAGCCACAGCACGCCGGTCATGGCAACGGGCTCCTTGCCGTGGTCGGGGGCGGCTGCGCCCCGGCCGCGGAAGGCCATCAGCCACAGCCGGGTGGCGTAGGCGGCGGTGAGCAGGGCGGTCAGCACGCCGGCGACGAGGACCACCCAGCCGGCCGCGCTCGGGGCGAGCTCCGAGTGGCCGCCGGCGGTGTGCTCGGCGGCGACGAGGACGGCTTCCTTGGAGAAGAAGCCGGCGAAGGGCGGGAAGGCGGCGAGCGCGAGCAGCGCGATCGTCATCGTCCAGAAGGCGTCGGGGATGCGCTTGGCCAGGCCGTCCATGCGGGACATGGCGGCGAGGGAGTTCGTCCCCGCGGCGTGGATGATCACGCCGGCGCCGAGGAACAGGAGCGCCTTGAAGGCGCCGTGGGACAGGAGGTGGAAGACGGCGGCCGCGCGGTCGCCGACGGCCAGGGCCCCGGTCATGTAGCCGAGCTGGCCGATCGTGGAGTAGGCGAGCACCCGCTTGATGTCGTCCTGGGCCAGGGCGGCGAGGGCGGAGCCGACCATCGTGACGGCCGCCATGACGGCCAGGACCACCAGTGCGGCCCGGGAAGCCGCGAAGACGGGGAGGAGGCGGGCGACGAAGTAGACGCCGGCGGCGACCATCGTCGCCGCGTGGATCAGTGCGGAGACCGGGGTGGGGCCCGCCATGGCGTCCGGAAGCCAGGTGTGCAGCGGGAACTGCGCGGACTTGCCCGCGACTCCGGCCAGCAGGAGGAGCGCGATGAGCGTCGGGTGGTCGAGCCCGCCCGCGGCGACCGTACCCAGGATCTTGGTGATCCGGAAGGACCCGGCGTCGGTGGCGAGCGCGAACAGACCGATGAGGAAGGGGACGTCGCCGAGCTTGGTGACGAGGAAGGCCTTCAGGGAGGCGGAGCGGGCCGCCTCGGTCTCCCAGTAGTGGCCGACCAGGAAGTACGAGCAGATGCCCATGATCTCCCAGCCGACCAGCAGCACCATCAGGTCGCCGGAGTAGACGACGAGCAGCATGGCGGAGGTGAACAGTGAGACCAGAGCGGCGTAGGACGGGTAGCGCGGGTCCTCGCGCAGGTACGCCGTCGAGTAGATCTGCACGCAGGTGGCGACGAGGCCGACGAGGACGGCCACCATGACGGCGAAGCCGTCCAGGTGGAGCGAGAGCTCGATGGGCACCGAGCCGGTCGGGGTCAGCTCGGTCGCCGTGTCGATCGCCTTGCCGCCGCCCTGGCGGAAGGCGACCAGGACCGCGATGACGGCGGCCGCCAGCGTCGGCAGGACGGCGAGCGGCTTGACGAAGCCGGGGGCGGTGCGGCCGAGCAGCAGTCCCGCCAGTGCGCCCAGGAAGGGCAGGAGGGGGACCAGTACGGCGAGGGTCGGGGTGCTCACGCGGCGGCTCCGGTCGCAGGGTTCGCGCTGTGCGCACTGTCCGCGCTGTCTGGGGTCATGCCGTCCCGCTCATGGCCCTCGGCGGTGTCGCGCAGTCGGTCCACGTCCGCGGTGCCCCGGTTGCGGTAGACCATCAGCACGATCGCGAGGCCGATGCCGATCTCGGCGGCGGCGATGGCGATGGTGAAGAGGGTGAGGGCCTGGCCGGCGTGCAGGCTGTCGCGCAGCCAGACGTCGAAGGCCACCAGGTTGAGGTTGACGGCGTTGAGCATCAGCTCGACGGACATCAGGACCAGGATGGCGTTGCGGCGGGCGAGCACTCCGTACAGGCCCGTGCAGAAGAGGAGCGCCGCCAGCACGGCGGGGTAGGCGAGGTGCATCAGCGCTGCCCCTTCTTGTCGGTGCCGGGCGCGGTGGGGGGCGCGGTGTCGGGGGCGTCCTTGCGGGACAGCACGATGGCGCCGATCAGGGCCGCGAGGAGGAGGACGGAGAGCGCCTCGAACGGCAGCACCCAGTGCCGGAAGAGGATCTCTCCGGAGACCTTGGTGGAGCCCTGGGCGGGGCCGTCGAGGTCGATCCAGGTGGTGCGGAAGGCGTCGACGACCACCCAGACGAGCGCGGCGGCCGCGACGAGGGCGACGCCGAGCGCGACCGGGCGGTTGCCCGAGTCGGCGTCCAATGAGCGGCCGATGGGGGCCTTGGTGAGCATCAACCCGAAGAGGAGGAGGACGACCACGGAACCGAGGTAGATCAGCACCTGGACCCAGGCGATGAACTCGGCGGTCAGCAGCAAATACTCGACGGCGATCCCGCCGAGGGCGACGACCAGCCACAGGGCGGCGTGCACGAGCTGCTTGGTGGTGACCGTGACGGCGGCCGCGCCGAGGGTGGCGAGGCCGACGAGGACGAAGGCGATCTCGACGCCGGTCGGGGAGAGGAAGCCGTTGCCTTGGGCGGCTGCGGTGATCACGCGTCTCCTTCCGGGGCCGGGTCCGGGGCCGTGGTGTCGGGGTTCGCCTCGGCGGCTGCTGCTGCGGCGGCTGCCGCAGCTGCGGTCTCCGCCTTCTCCACGGCCTTGCGGGCGGCCGCGATTTCCTTGGGCTCCTCGGCGGCCGGGTCCAGGGCGGGCGGGGCCGGGACGGTCCACATCCACTCGCGCAGCTTGTCGCGCTCGTGGGTCAGTTCGTGGATGTCGGTCTCGGCGTACTCGAACTCCGGCGACCAGAACAGCGCGTCGAAGGGGCACACCTCGATGCAGATGCCGCAGTACATGCAGAGGGAGAAGTCGATGGCGAAGCGGTCGAGGACGTTGCGGCTGCGCTCACGGCCACCGGGGGCGGCCGCCGGAACCGTCTCCTTGTGGGAGTCGATGTAGATGCACCAGTCGGGGCACTCGCGCGCGCACAGCATGCAGACCGTGCAGTTCTCCTCGAACAGGCCGATGACCCCGCGCGAGCGCGGCGGGAGTTCGGGCTGTACCTCGGGGTACTGGGCGGTGTGCGAGCGCTTCGTCATCGTGCGCAGCGTGACGGCCAGGCCCTTGGCGAGGCCGGAGCCGGGGATGGGAGGCATTTACTGGATCGCCACCTTCACGATGCCGGTGAGCGCGATCTGGGCGAGCGCGAGGGGGATGAGTACGGTCCAGGCGAGCTTCTGCAGCTGGTCCTCGCGCAGCCGGGGGTAGCTCACGCGGAGCCAGATCACCACGAAGGAGAGCGCGGCGATCTTGAGCAGGGTCCAGACCCAGCCGAAGCCGTCGCCGCCGAAGGGGCCGTGCCAGCCGCCCAGGAAGAGGACGGTGGTCAAGGCGCACAGGACGACGATGCCGGCGTACTCGGCGAGCAGGAACAGTGCGAAGCGCAGGCCGGTGTACTCGGTGTACGCGCCGAAGATGATCTCGGAGTCGGCGACGGGCATGTCGAAGGGGGGCCGCTGGAGTTCGGCGAGGCCGGCGGTGAAGAAGACGAGCCCGCCGACGATCTGCCAGGGCAGCCACCACCACTCGAAGGCGCCGACGATGCCGGGGAGCGAGACCGTACCGGCGGCCATGGCGACCGAGGCCGCCGCGAGCAGCATGGGGAGCTCGTAGGCGAGCAGCTGGGCGGCGGTGCGGAGGCCTCCGAGGAGGGAGAACTTGTTCGCGGAGGCCCAGCCGGCCATGAGCGAGCCGAGCACTCCGACGCCCATGACGGCGAGCGCGAAGAAGAGCCCCGCGTCGATGACCTGGCCGACGGCGCCCTCGCCGGGGCCGATCGGGATGGCGAGGAGGACCAGGAGGTACGGGAGGAGCGCGACGGCGGGGGCGATCTGGAAGACACGGCGGTCGGCGTTGGCCGGGACGATGTCTTCCTTCTGCGCGAACTTGACTCCGTCGGCGACGAGCTGGGCCCAGCCGTGGAAGCCGCCTGCGTACATGGGGCCGAGGCGGCCCTGCATGTGGGCCATCACCTTGTGCTCGGTCTGCCCGACGACGAGCGGGAGCACGAGGAAGACGGCGAAGACGACGATCAGCCGCAGGGCGACGTCGAGGACGTCGTTCACGCGGCGCCTCCGGTGGGGTCGTTGGGGGTGGGGTTCGTCTCGGAGGGGTCCGTGTCGGAGGGGTCCGTCTCGGAGGGGTCCGTCTCGGAGGGGTCCGGCTTGGGGGCGGACTTGGACCCGGGCTCCTGCTCGGACTCGGGCTCGGCGGAACCCGCCGGGCCGTGGGTCGAAGCGGCCTGGTCCGCCGGAGCGGGCGGTTCGGCCGGTTCGGCCGCGGCCGGAGCCGCCGCAGGGGCCGGGGTCGCCGGAGCGGCCGAAGCCGATGGGTCGACCGGGTCGGCCGAGGTGGCCGGAGCAGCCGGTTCGGTCGGTTCCGCCGCCGAGGTGTCGAAGGCGGGCTTCGGGTTGTGCCAGGGGGCGTCTGCGCTGCCGCGGAGCGTGCGTGCGGGGGCCTGGGGTTCCGCCGCGGGCGTGCCCTCGGCCTCGGCCGGGGCTGCGGCGGCCTGGCTCGCGGAGCCGTCCGCGACCGAGCGCGTACGGCGCGGCGTGCGAGCAGGGGCTGCGCCCGTGCCCGGGGCCGGCTGCGGGGTGCCCGCCGGGTCGGACGGGGACTCCGCCTGGCTCGCGGAGCCTTCCGCGGCCGAGCGGGTACGGCGCGCCGGGCCACCCGGGGCCGACTCGGGCGGGGCCGGGGTCGTTTCAGGTGTCGTCGGCGTGGCTTCGGCTTCGGCCGGGACGGCTGCCGCGTCGGCCGGAGCTGCCGGGGCGCCCGCCGAAGGCGGGGTTGTTCCGGAGGCCGGGGCCCCGGTCTGGCTCGCGGAGCCGTCCGCGACCGAGCGGGAGCGGCGGACCGGGCGGGCCGGGGTCTCCTCGGACGGGGGCGTCAGGGCTTCGGGTGAGGTGCGGGCCGGGCGGTCGCCGGCGGCGCCGGCCGCGGCGCGCGGGGTGCGGGCGGGGCGGTCGCCCGGGGCGCCGGCCGCGGCGCGGGGGGTGCGGGCGGGGCGGGTGGGGGCCGGGGGGAGCTGGCCCTTCATCGGGCCCCAGTCGTTGGGGTCCGGTACGCCCGGCGGGAGCATCTGGCGGCGCTTCGGGGCGTCCGGGTCGTGCGCCTCGCCCGGCTCCTTCGCGCCCGGCCAGGCCTTGGCGACCCGCGCCGCGAGGACGAAGTCCTTGCGCAGCGGGTGGCCCTCGAAGTTCTCGGGGAGGAGCAGCGGCACCAGGTTGGGGTGGTCCGTGAAGACGACCCCGAACATCTCGAAGGTCTCGCGCTCGTGCCATTCGGCGCCGGCGTAGACGGCGACGGCCGAGGGCAGGGAGGGCGCCGAGTGCGGGACGGTGGTCCGCAGCAGGAGGCGGCGTACGCGGTGGTTCTCGAGGGAGACCACGTGCGCGCAGATGCGGAAGCCCGTGCCCGGCTCGTCCACCGCGCTCAGCCAGTCGAAGTAGGTGCAGCCCAGCTTGTCGCGGGCGATCTCCAGCGCGGGGATCCAGCTCGCGGTGGGGACGTCGACCGTGAGGACGGAGTACGCGAAGGAGCCGACGGCTTCCTCGCCGAAGACCGTTCCCGCCGCGTCCGGGAGGGAGTCGAAGAGGTTCACGCGTCCGTCCCGGGAGCGGGGGTGGAGGAAGGAGCGGGGGGAGGGGTGATCAGGCCGCTGGTGAGTTGTGCCGGGGACGGCGTCGGCGTGTTCGCGTAGCGCTCGGCCAGCGATTCGCGGGCGATCTTCTCCTGGAGCTTGAGGATGCCCTGGAGGAGGGCCTCGGGGCGGGGCGGGCAGCCGGGGACGTAGACGTCGACCGGGATGATCTGGTCGACGCCCTTGGTCACCGAGTACGAGTCCCAGTACGGGCCGCCGCAGTTGGAGCAGGCGCCGAAGGAGATGACGTACTTGGGCTCGGGCATCTGCTCGTACAGCCGCTTGACGGCCGGGGCCATCTTGTCCGTCACCGTGCCGGAGACGATCATGAGGTCCGCCTGGCGCGGGCCGGGCGCGAAGGGGATGACGCCGAGCCGGATGAAGTCGTGGCGGGCCATCGAGGCCGCGATGAACTCGATCGCGCAGCAGGCGAGGCCGAAGTTGAAGACCCACAGGCTGTAGCGGCGGCCCCAGTTGAGGACCACCTTCATGGGCTCGGGCGCAAGGCGGGACAGGACGCCCAGCCGCTTCGGCTCCGGGAGCAGCTGCGGCTCCGACGGCACGGCCGGGGTACCGGCCGGGGTCACAGCCATTCGAGGACGCCCTTCTTGTACGCGTAGAGCAGGCCGACGGCCAGGAAGCCGAGGAAGATGAACATCTCCACCAGCGTCGTGGCGCCGTAACCGGCGGCGGCGAACACCGTCGCCCAGGGGAAGAGGAAGATCGAGTCGACGGCGAAGATGACGTAGAGGAAGGCGTAGACGTAATAGCGGACCTGGGTGTGCGCCCAGCCCTCGCCCACCGGGTCCACGCCGCACTCGTAGGTCAGCAGCTTCTCGCGGGTCGGGACGGACGGGCTCAGCAGGCGGTTGGCGCCGAACGCCACGGCCACGAAGAGCACACCGAGCGCGGCCAGGAGGCCGACGACCGAATACGTTCGGAAGTAGTCCGCAGCGAGCACGGATACGGTCGATACCGTTGGTTCGGGCACGTCCGTTCCTCGTTCCTCGGCCACTGTCGACGATCAGGTTGATCTGGTACGGACGGGAGTCTAGGGCCTGGGCTCCGCGGGGTGGGGTTATCCCCCGTTTACCTCGGCCCGGCTACCCCATGGCATCGGGCCCGCGCGCTTGGCAGGGTGGGCGCATGACCGCGAGCAAGCACACCCCCGACGACGGCACTCCTCCTCCCGTACGCGCACCCTTCGGTGCCGTGACGTGGAAGGAAATCGCTTACCTGTTGAGCAATTTGCCCGCCGCCCTCATCGGGTTCGTCTTCACGGTGGTGATGGTGACGACCGCGGGCGGTCTGTCGGTGACCGCGATCGGTCTGCCGCTGTTCGCATGCGGTCTGTTCGTGTCTCGCCAAATGGGACGGCTGGAACGGGCGCGGGCGCGCGACCTCTTGGGCGTACGGGTCGACGAGCCGACGCCGATGCCCGGGCCGCGCCGCTCCGGGGGGTTCTTCCCCTGGCTGTGGGCGAGCCTCAAGGACCCGGTGGCGTGGCGGACCGTGCTGTTCGAGCTGATCCGGCTGCCGTGGGCGGTGGTCACCTTCACCGTGGCGCTGACCGGGCTCTTCGTGCTGTGGCCGGTGCTGCCGTGGGTGGTCCGCGGGCTCGCGAACGTGGACCGGGCGATGGTAAGGGGCCTGCTGTCGCCCTCCGACGAGCTGGAGCGGCGCATCGCCGAGCTGGAGTCCGACCGGGGTGTCGTCGTCGACACGGCTGCGGCGGACCTGCGGCGCATCGAGCGGGACCTGCACGACGGGGCGCAGGCCCGGCTGGTGGCGCTGGCGATGGGGCTGGGCCTGGCGAAGGAAAAGCTGCTGGAGGACCCCGAGGGGGCGGCGGCGATGGTCGACGAGGCGCACGGAGAGGTGAAGATCGCCCTCCAGGAGCTGCGGGACCTGGCCCGCGGGATCCACCCGGCGGTGCTGACCGATCGCGGGCTGGACGCGGCGCTGTCCTCGGTGGCCTCCCGGTGCCTGGTGCCCGTGAAGGTGGCGGTGGACCTGCCGGCGCGGCCGGCGGAGGCGATCGAGGGGATCGCGTACTTCGTGGTCTCGGAGCTGCTGCAGAACGTGAGCAAGCACGCCGGGCCGGGGGCGCGGTGCGCGGAGGTCGAGGTGTGGCGCACGGGTGGCTCCGCCGACGGGCGGCTGCTGATCCGGGTGTCGGACGACGGGCGGGGCGGCGCGGATGCGTCGGCCGGGTCGGGGCTGGCGGGGCTGGGCGAGCGGCTCGACGCGGTGGATGGCGTGCTGGTGGTGGAGTCCCCCGAGGGGGCGGGGACCGTGGTCACGGCGGAGCTGCCTTGGCGGGAGCGGGCCTCGCGATAACGCTCCGCGCAGCGGGGCCGGTCCCGTCGGGGCGGGAGCCCCCGTCCGCCTCAAGCGCCGGCGGGGCTGGGTGTGGCTACCCGCCGCGGGCGGGTGCGGCGCCGCTCCCGGGGACCAGCCCCGGACCCCCGCGCCTCAAACGCCGGCGGGGCTGGATTTGGCGGGCCCGGAGTTGCCCGACAGGGCTGGAGCCGCCCGGTCGGGCTGGACCGAGTGCCCGCCGCGAGCAGATGCGGCACCGTACCCGGGGACCAACCCCCGGACCCCCACGCCTCAAACGCCGGCGGGGCTGGATTTGGCGGGCCTGGATTGCCCGGCAACGCTGCAGTTGGCCGACAGGCCTGGAGGTGGCCGGCGTCGGCGTGCAGGTATGGGCCTCGTGGGGGCTGAACGTGGCAGGTAGGGGCTGGATCGTCCTCAGGGCGGTCCAGCCCCGCCGGCGTTTGAGGCGCGGGTCTGGGCGGAGCCCAGGGGAACGGGCGAAGGGCGGGTAGGGGACTCGGCCTACGGCTGGCCGCGCCGGTAGCCACGGCCGTGGCCGTGGCCGTCGCCGTGGCCATCGCCGTGGCCATCGCCGTGGCCATCGCAGAGGCCATCGCAGAGGCCGTGGCCGTCGCCGGTGCCGTCGCCGGTGCCGTGGCCGGTGCCGTGGCCGGTGCCTGTGCCGTCGCCGGTGCCATGGCCGGTGCCTGTGCCGTCGCCGGTGCCAGTGCCGGTGCCAGTGCCAGTGCCGTCGCCGGTGCCAGTGCCAGTGCCGTCGCCGGTGCCGGTGCCGTCGCCAGTGCCGTGGCCGTGGCCGTGGCCGTGGCCGTGGCCGTCGACAGGCTCCCCAGGGCACCCGGGCCGAAGGTCCCGGGCAACCCCGCGCCGGGAAGGGCATCGGCCCCGTGCCCGGGAGGCTCCGGGCGCGGGGCCGTGCCCGGGGTGGGGTTAACCCCCCGGGGGAGAGACCGACCTGCCGGATGTTCCGCGAGGGGGCTCCGCGGGAGGGTGGGGGGACACAGTGGAGGAAGGGCGGGTCGGCGACATGGGTAGCGGCGCACACGGCGACAGCGGTATCGGCAGGGTGGCGCGGGCTCCCTTCGAGGGGCGGACCTGGCGGGAGTTCGGGTACCTGATGCTCGGGCTGCCGCTCAGCACCCTGTACTTCTCGCTCGCCATCACCGGCGTCAGCCTCGGCGCGGGGCTGCTCGTCACCTTCCTCGGAGTCCCGGTGCTGGCAGGGGTGCTGGCCATGTGCCGCGGGTTCGGGCGCGTGGAGCGGGCCCGGGTACGCGGCATGCTCGGCGTCGACATCGCGGAGCCGGCTCCGATCCGGGCGGAGAAGGGCGGGGCGATCGCCGGGATGGCGGCGCTGCTCAAGAGCGGGAGCGCCTGGCGGCACGTGCTGTACTCGGTGATCCACTTCCCGTGGGCGGTGTTCGCCTTCTGCGTGGCCCTGACGTTCTGGGCCTACGGGTGGGCCATGCTGCTGTACCCGCTCTGGTTCTGGGTGTTCCCGGCGTTCACCGATCAGCCGGGGCTGCAGCTCTTCCAGAACGACGACTACTCCTTCTACCTGGACTCCCCGCTCGCGATCGCGGCGACCTGCGCGACCGGGCTCGCCCTCACGCTGGCCACCCCCTGGGTGGTCCGCGCCCTGACCACCGTGGACCGGGTGCTCGTCTGCGGGCTGCTCGGGCCGTCCCGGCTCGCGAACCGGGTGAGCGAGCTGGAGTCGGACCGGGGTGTCGTGGTCGACACCGCCGCGGCGGACCTGCGGCGCATCGAGCGCGATCTGCACGACGGGGCCCAGGCCCGGCTGGTGGCGCTGGCCATGGACCTGGGGCTGGCGAAGGAGAAGCTGACGGAGGACCCCCGGGCCGCCGCCCGGATGGTGGACGAGGCGCACGGAGAGGTGAAGATCGCCCTCCGGGAGCTGCGGGACCTGGCCCGCGGGATCCACCCGGCGGTGCTGACCGACCGGGGGCTGGACGCCGCCCTGTCCTCGGTGGCCTCCCGGTGTGCGGTGCCGGTACGGGTGGCAGTGGATCTGCCCTCGCGGCCGGCGGCGGCCATCGAGGGGATCGCGTACTTCACGGTGTCGGAGCTGCTGCAGAACGTGAGCAAGCACGCGAGGGCCCGTACGGCCGGGGTCGACGTGTGGAAGTCCGGCGAGCGGCTGCTGATCCAGGTCGCCGACGACGGGGTGGGCGGGGCCGGCACCCTGGCCGGTTCGGGACTGGCGGGGCTGGCCGAGCGGCTCGACGCCGTGGACGGGGTGCTGGTCGTGGACTCCCCCGCCGGGGGCGGCACGACCGTCACCGCGGAACTCCCCTGGCGGGCCGTCTGAGGCACCCGTACCCCTCCTGCTCACCGCACGGATGCCCCGCAGGGGTGTCCGTGCGGCGGCCGTATGTCGCCCCTCGCCTCCCGTCCGCCCCCACCGGGTGTCGTTCGGCCCACCGGGAGCGGGGGCCAAAGCCCTGACTTCGGGGGGTGGGTGGCGCGGAGGGGCGCTCAGGGCCGAAAACAGCCGTTCCAGGGGTACGCGTTGATCGCGCTCCGGCTATATCCGGGCTCAAGACTGGGATGCTTGGCTGAGTCAGGGAACACGGGGAACGAGCAAACGCGGGAGCAGCGGAGTCGTGGAAGACAGGGTGCGGGTGGTCATCGCCGAGGATTCAGTGCTGCTGCGTGAGGGCCTGACCCGGTTGCTGACCGACCGGGGGCATGACGTCGTCGCAGGCGTCGGGGACGCGGAAGCCCTGATCAAGACGGTGGCGGAGCTGGCGGCCGAGAACGCGCTGCCGGACGTGGTGGTGGCGGACGTGCGGATGCCGCCGACGCACACCGACGAGGGCGTACGGGCCGCCGTACGGCTGCGGCGCGATCACCCCGGCATAGGTGTGCTCGTGCTGTCCCAGTACGTGGAGGAGCAGTACGCCACCGAGCTGCTGGCCGGCTCCAGTACCGGAGTGGGGTATCTGCTGAAGGACCGGGTGGCCGATGTGCGCGAGTTCCTCGACGCCGTCGTCCGCGTGGCCCGGGGCGGTACGGCCCTGGACCCGGAGGTCGTGGCGCAGCTGCTCGGCCGCAGCCGCAAGCAGGACGTGCTGGCGGGGCTGACCCCGCGCGAGCGCGAGGTGCTCGGGCTGATGGCCGAGGGGCGGACCAATTCCGCGGTGGCCAAACAGCTGGTGGTGAGCGACGGCGCGGTGGAGAAGCACGTCAGCAACATCTTCATGAAGCTGGGCCTGTCGCCCAGTGACGGGGATCACCGGCGCGTGCTGGCCGTTCTCACCTACCTAAGATCTTGATCAACTGACACTCTGTCAGGTAAGGCCGGATTCGGACAGACCGCCGAAGGGGCGGTCCAGAAAATGAGCACCCCGGGAAGGAATCCCTGCGGACGTAGGGTTGACCTTGGGCAGTGCTCACGCCTCGAAGGAGGTCCAGTTCAGTGACCAGCCAGGTCAGTAGCCCAGCCGAACAGTCCGACGGGGCCGAAGGCGCAGTCGTCGGCGAGCAGCGCACGCCCCCGAGCCCGAACGGTGAGCCCGGCGACGACACAGCTCACGCGGGCCCCGAAGGCCGCGGAGACGCCGGATACGCCAAGGACGCCGCGGCGAAGGAAGTACGCCGACTCGATCGGGTGATCATCCGCTTCGCGGGTGACTCCGGTGACGGCATGCAGCTCACCGGTGACCGCTTCACCTCGGAGACCGCCTCCTTCGGCAACGACCTCTCGACGCTGCCGAACTTCCCGGCCGAGATCAGGGCGCCCGCCGGCACCCTCCCCGGCGTGTCGTCCTTCCAGCTGCACTTCGCCGACCACGACATCCTGACGCCGGGCGACGCCCCGAACGTCCTGGTGGCGATGAACCCGGCGGCGCTGAAGGCGAACATCGCGGACGTGCCGCGCGGCGCGGAGATCATCGTCAACACCGACGAGTTCACCAAGCGCCCGATGGCCAAGGTCGGCTACGAGACCTCCCCGCTGGAAGACGGCTCGCTGGACGCCTACAACGTCCACCCGGTGCCGCTGACCACCCTCACCGTCGAGGCGCTCAAGGACTTCGGGCTCTCCCGCAAGGAGGCCGAGCGCAGCAAGAACATGTTCGCGCTCGGGCTGCTGTCCTGGATGTACCACCGGCCCACCGAGGGCACCGAGACCTTCCTGCGGCAGAAGTTCGCGAAGAAGCCGCAGATCGCGGAGGCGAACGTCACCGCCTTCCGGGCCGGCTGGAACTTCGGCGAGACCACCGAGGACTTCGCCGTCTCCTACGAGGTGGCCCCGGCCACCCGCGCCTTCCCGGCCGGCACCTACCGCAACATCTCCGGGAACCTCGCCCTGTCCTACGGGCTGATCGCGGCGGGCCAGCAGGCCGATCTGCCGATCTACCTGGGCTCGTACCCGATCACCCCGGCCTCGGACATCCTGCACGAGCTGTCGAAGCACAAGAACTTCGGCGTACGCACCTTCCAGGCCGAGGACGAGATCGCCGGCATCGGCGCGGCGCTGGGCGCGGCCTTCGGCGGCGCGCTGGGCGTGACCACCACCTCCGGCCCGGGCGTGGCCCTGAAGTCCGAGACGATCGGCCTCGCGGTCTCCCTGGAGCTGCCGCTGCTGATCGTGGACATCCAGCGCGGCGGCCCGTCGACCGGGCTGCCGACCAAGACGGAGCAGGCCGACCTGCTCCAGGCCATGTACGGGCGCAACGGCGAGGCCCCGGTGCCGATCGTGGCCCCGCGCACGCCGGCGGACTGCTTCGACGCCGCACTGGACGCGGCCCGGATCGCGCTGACCTACCGGACCCCGGTGTTCCTGCTCTCCGACGGGTACCTCGCCAACGGCTCCGAGCCCTGGCGGATCCCGGACGTGGCGGACCTGCCGGACCTCAAGGTGCAGTTCGCCTCGGGCCCCAACCACGAGCTCGCGGACGGCACCGAGGTCTTCTGGCCGTACAAGCGCGATCCGCAGACCCTGGCCCGCCCCTGGGCGGTCCCCGGCACGCCGGGGCTGGAGCACCGGATCGGCGGCATCGAGAAGCAGGACGGCACGGGCAACATCTCGTACGACCCGGCCAACCACGAGCTCATGGTCCGCACCCGCCAGGCCAAGATCGACGGCATCCGGGTCCCCGACCTGGAGGTCGACGACCCGGACGGCGCGCGGACCCTGGTGATCGGCTGGGGCTCGACGTACGGCCCGATCACGGCCGCCGTGCGCCGGCTGCGGATCGCCGGGATCCCCATCGCGCAGGCCCACCTGCGCCACCTCAACCCCTTCCCGAGGAATCTGGGTGAGGTCCTGAAGCGTTACGACAAGGTAGTGGTGCCGGAGATGAACCTCGGGCAGCTCGCGACCCTCCTGAGGGCGAAGTACCTGGTCGACGCGGCGTCGTACAACCAGGTGAACGGCATGCCGTTCAAGGCCGAGCAGCTCGCCAACCATCTCAAGGAGGCCATCAATGACTGAGGTGACCGACAGCCCCACCCTGCTCTCGCTGGTACCCAAGGCGGCCGCCAAGCAGTCGATGAAGGACTTCAAGTCGGACCAGGAGGTCCGCTGGTGCCCCGGCTGCGGCGACTACGCGGTGCTCGCCGCCGTCCAGGGCTTCATGCCGGAGCTGGGGCTGGCGAAGGAGAACATCGTCTTCGTCTCGGGCATCGGCTGCTCCTCGCGCTTCCCGTACTACATGGACACGTACGGGATGCACTCGATCCACGGCCGCGCCCCGGCCATCGCGACGGGTCTCGCCACCTCGCGCCGCGACCTGTCGGTCTGGGTCGTCACCGGTGACGGGGACGCTCTCTCCATCGGCGGAAACCACCTGATCCACGCCCTGCGGCGGAACGTCAACCTCAAGATCCTGCTGTTCAACAACCGGATCTACGGGCTGACCAAGGGGCAGTACTCCCCCACCTCCGAGGTCGGCAAGATCACCAAGTCGACCCCGATGGGCTCGCTCGACGCCCCCTTCAACCCGGTCTCGCTCGCGATCGGCGCGGAGGCCTCCTTCGTGGCCCGTACGGTCGACTCCGACCGCAAGCACCTCACGGAGGTGCTGCGCGCCGCGGCCGACCACGAGGGCACGGCGCTGGTGGAGATCTACCAGAACTGCAACATCTTCAACGACGGCGCCTTCGAGGTCCTCAAGGACCACGAGCAGGCCCAGGAGGCCGTGATCCGCCTCGAGCAGGGGCAGCCGATCCGCTTCGGCGTGGACAACGCCAAGGGCGTCGTGCGCAACGTGGCCACCGGGGACCTGGAGGTCGTGACCGTGACCCCGGAGAACGAGTCCCGGATCCTGGTCCACGACGCCTCCTCGGCCTCCCCGACCAACGCGTTCGCGCTGTCCCGGCTGGCCGACCCGGACACGCTGCACCAGACGCCCATCGGGGTGTTCCGCAACGTGCGGCGGCCCGTCTACGACACGCTCATGGCCGATCAGCTGGAGACGGCCGTGGACCGCAGCGGCAAGGGCGACCTGGGCGCGCTGCTGAGCGGGAACGACACCTGGACGGTCGTCGGCTGAGGCATCGGCTGAGGCATCCGCTGAGGCATCGGCTACAGCCCTTCGAAGCCCGGACCCGCAGGGAGGGTCCGGGCTCCGTCGTGTGCCGGCCGCCGGGCCGCCACCCAAGTGTCATGAGCATCTCGCCAGACGCTAATGACTTTCGGCGCGGGCGGCGCTACCGTCGTCAGGTTGGCTTGAAGTAGCTCTGGAGGTCCCGTGAAGGCACAGAACGACCAGCGCACGGGGTTGCTCTACGGATTCGCCTCGTACGGGATGTGGGGGATCGTCCCCCTCTTCTGGCCGCTCCTCCAGCCCGCCGGAGCGATCGAGATCCTCGCCCACCGCATGGTGTGGTCCCTGGCCGTGGTCGGCGTGGCGCTGCTGGCCCTGCGGCGCTGGGGATGGGTGTCGGAGCTGCTGCGCCAGCCGCGCAAGCTCGCCCTCACGGGGGTGGCCGCCGCCCTGGTCACCGTGAACTGGGGCGTGTACATCTGGGCGGTCAACAACGGCGCCGTCGTCGAGGCGAGCCTCGGCTACTTCATCAACCCCCTGGTCACCATCGCGCTCGGCGTCCTGGTCCTGGGCGAGCGCCTGCGCCGCACGCAGTGGGCGGCGGTCGGGATCGCCGTCGCCGCCGTGCTGGTCCTCGCCGTCGGGTACGGGCGGCCGCCGTGGATCTCCCTGATCCTGGCCTTCTCCTTCGCCCTGTACGGGCTGATCAAGAAGCAGCTCGGCATGGGCGGCCTGGAGTCGCTGACCGCCGAGACCGTGATCATGTTCCTGCCCGCCCTCGGCTACCTGCTGTGGCTCGGCTCGCGGGGCGAGTCCACCTTCACCGCACAGGGCCCGGGGCACGCCGTCCTGCTGGCCTCGGCCGGGCTGGTCACCGCGATCCCGCTGATCTGCTTCGGCGCGGCCGCGATCCGGGTCCCGCTGTCCACCCTCGGGCTGCTCCAGTACATGGCCCCGGTCTTCCAGTTCGGCCTCGGCGTCCTCTACTTCCACGAGGCCATGCCGCCCGCGCGCTGGGCCGGCTTCTCCCTGGTCTGGGTCGCCCTCTCGATCCTCACCTGGGACGCCCTGCGCACCGCCCACCGCTCCCGGGCCCTGCGCCTCGAAGCCCTGCCGGCGCCGCTGCCGGCGCCCCTGCCGACACCGGCGCGCGAGACCGCGTAACACCGGCACCACGCTCGGAGCACCGCTCGGAGCACCGACGGGCGCGTCTTCGGACGCGCCCGTCGGCATGTCCGCCCCCGGGGCTAACCGTCCATCGGCAGCCCCGTCGCGGCGAGCCGGAGGCGGGGCGGCACGTGCGCCACCACCAGGGCCACGGCCTCGCCGGCCGTGGCGACCTCGCCGACCTGCCCGGAGGGATCGCGCCGCATGACGCGGAACCGCCCGTCGGGCAGCGGGATCACGAAGGGGACCGCCACCTCGTAGGGGAAGCGGGTCGTGCTGCTGAAGTGCACGTGGCAATGGCTCGTGTACGGGTACAGCTGCCGCAGGATCGGGTCCTCGTGGGCCTCCTCCAGCACGGCGATGGTGCCGAGGCGCCAGACCTTGGGACCGAGGCGCTCCAGGCGGTCCGCCCATGCCCGCCGTGTGTCGACCCACTGGGCCTCGACGACGGCCGCACGGGTCTCTTCGTTCACGTTCATCCCCCCAGTGTGCTCCCGCCCCGGCGCCACGGGCTGCTGCGTCCGCTTTCCGAACGGGTGTGACCGGATTGAGGTCTTGACGGACTGTCATGCTCTCGCTGACCATCAGGCTCGCACTGACGCACGTTGCTCACTTGTTCCACCCCGCACGTTTCCGCACACATCCCCAGTACGGAATCCCGGAGCCCCCACATGAGCCTGTCCGTCTCCCGGCGCCTGGCCGCCGTGACCGCCCTCGCGGTCGCCGGTCTGTTCGCCGCCACCGCCCCCGCCGCGCTCGCCTCGCCGACCTCGGTCGCCGCTGCGCCCACGCCGCCCGACATCCCGCTGGCCAACGTCAAGGCACACCTGACGCAGCTGCAGTCCATAGCCACCGCCAACGGCGGCAACCGCGCCCACGGCCGGGCCGGCTACAAGGCCTCGATCGACTACGTGAAGGCCAAGCTGGACGCGGCCGGTTTCACGACCACCCTGCAGACCTTCACCTCCAGCGGTGCCACCGGCTACAACCTGATCGCCGACTGGCCGGGCGGCGACCCCAACTCCGTCCTGATGTCCGGCTCGCACCTCGACTCGGTGACCTCGGGCGCGGGCATCAACGACAACGGCTCCGGCAGTGCGGCCGTCCTGGAGACCGCGCTCGCCGTCTCCCGGGCCGGCCTCACGCCCACGAAGCACCTGCGCTTCGGCTGGTGGGGCGCGGAGGAGCTGGGCCTGATCGGGTCCAAGTACTACGTGAACAACCTGCCGGCGGCCGAGAAGGCGAAGCTCTCCGGCTACCTGAACTTCGACATGATCGGCTCGCCGAACCCGGGCTACTTCGTCTACGACGACGACCCGACGATCGAGCAGACCTTCAAGAACTACTACGCCGGCCTCGGCATCCCCACCGAGATCGAGACCGAGGGCGACGGCCGCTCCGACCACGCGCCGTTCAAGAGCGCGGGCATCCCGGTCGGCGGCCTGTTCTCCGGCGCCGACTACACCAAGACGGCGGCCCAGGCGACGAAGTGGGGCGGCACCTCCGGTCAGGCCTTCGACCGCTGCTACCACTCCTCCTGCGACACCACGGCGAACATCAACGACACCGCCCTGGACCGCAACTCCGACGCCATCGCCTACGCGATCTGGAACCTCGGGTACGCCGTCCCGGTCCCGCCGGGCCCGTCCTTCGAGAACACCGCGGACGTCACGATCCCGGACTCCCCCGCCGCCGCGGTGAACTCGCCGATCACGGTCTCGGGCGTCACGGGCAACGCGCCGGCCACCACCAAGGTCGACGTGAACATCGTCCACACCTACATCGGTGACCTCGTGGTCGACCTGGTCGCCCCCGACGGCACGCTGTACAACCTGCACAACCGCACCGGCGGCAGCGCGGACAACATCGTCAAGTCCGTCACGGTCAACGCCTCCTCCGAGGTCGCCAACGGCGTGTGGAAGCTCCAGGTCAAGGACGTGGCCGCGCAGGACGTCGGCTACATCAACAGCTGGAAGATCACCTTCTAGGACGGCAGTTCCCCGGGGGCTCCGGCGCGATCCGACGGGATCACGCCGGAGCCCCCACCCGTTCGCCGTGCCCCGCGTGCCCGCCGCGCCCTGCGTGCCCGCCGTGTCCTACGAGTCCTGCGCGCGGCCCCGTAGCGAGGCCGACAGCGGCTCCTGGATCCGGGCCCGCAGTTCCTCCGCGACCGCCGCGACGTCGGCGCGGCCCAGCTTCGCGGCCTCCACCAGATCGCCGAGTTCCTCCGGCGACGGCAGCTGCTTGGCCCCGGCGACCCGCAGGTACGAGCGGGTGGCGGCGGCGGCGTAGAACTCGTTCATCGGGGATTCCAGCGCCGGGCACACCGCGAGCGTGTGCAAAAACGCCGCGGCCCGCCACGCGGTGTCCGGGGCGGGCTGTTCGGGGACCAGGATGAGGTCGTTCTGGTGCCGGGCCACGGCGGCGGCCACTCCGGAGGGATCCCACACGGCGGGATCGGACGGGAGATGGTGGGCCAGAGCGGTCCAGGCCCACTCCATGGTGATCTTCAATGCCCGAACCGCTCCTGGAAGTAGCCCCAGTGGTCGGCGAACTCCTCGATCCCGGACAGGAAGTTCTTCCGGTCCTCGTCGAGCTCGCGTTCCGTGACTTCGGTGATCAGCGCGGTGACCGTCGTGCCCAGGGCCGCCGCACGCGCCTTCAGGCGTTCGTGGAACTCTTCTTCCAGGCGGATGGTGACGTGTCTCGACATGCTTTTCACGGTACAGCGGGGCTGCTGTACACAGGGCCGGAACGGCCCGAGGGTGGGCAGGGACACAGTCCCCGCCCACCCTCGGGCATCCGCTTCGGCTCCGCGTGCGCCTACTTGTTCGCGTCGGCCGCCTTCACCAGCTCGGCCTTGGTGACCGCGCCGACGTAGACCTTGCCGTCGTCCGTGATCAGCGCGTTGACCACGCGGGTCTTCAGGACGCGGCCCTCGCCGAACTTCCCGGAGACCTTCTCCCCGAGCGAGTCGAGGAACTGCGCGGCCCCCTTGGGCGCGTTCTTGTCCTTGGCGGCGTCGTCCATGCCCTTGAGGGTGTTGGTCGCGCCGGTCTCGATCCGGGCGATCGAGGTCCAGCCCTCACCGAGGACCTTCGGCTCGCCCTTGGCGCCCTCGGCGCCGCCGGTCAGGCCGCCCAGGCCCGGGATGGACTCCAGCGCGCCCAGACCCTTGTCGTGCTCGCCGGCCGCGCCCTTGCCCTTGCCGTGCTCGCCGGCCGCGCCCTCGGTCACCTTGGCGCCCTTGGGCGGGGTGAAGGCGAAGGTGTCGGCAGCGGGCTTGGCGAAGTCCACCTTGGTGAAGCCGGCGTCCACGATCGGCTTGCCGCCGTCGGTGGAGAGCACCTGCACGCGCAGCGGCACGCCGTTCTTCGCGTCCACCGCGATCTTCACCGAGGCGACCGTCGAACCGGCCCCCTTCGGCTTCAGGACCAGCTGGTAGGCGTCGCGCCCGGCCACCTGGGCCGTGTCGCCGACGCTGACGTCGGTGGTCGTTCCGGCGGCCTTCAGCACCTCCTGGGCGATCTCCTGCGGGGAGGCCGGGAGGCCGTCGCCGGCCTTGTCGCCCTTGTCGGCGGCTCCCTTGTCGGTGGGCGTCTTCTCGTGGAAGACCTCCTTCGACTTGGAGTCGTATCCCCAGACGTCGTCGCCGTTGTGGACGAGGCTGTACTCGTCCTTGCCGTCCACGAAGGTGAGCTTCTGGCGGTCCGGTCCGTCGGCGGCCACGCGGAAGGTGTGGGTGCCGCTCACCAGCTGGGAGAGCTTCTCCTGCGGGTCCGCGGAGCCGCCGGTCACGCCGCCACCGCCGCCCAGCAGGCCGGCCGGAAGGCTCGGCAGACCCAGGTCCGTGCTGATCTTGGCGCTGCCGGACAGCTGCTGCACGTCCGAGGCCGCGATCTTCTCGATGAGCTGCTGGGCCGTCACCTTCGGAAGGTCCGGTCCACCGGCGTTCGCGAAGGCCGGAACCATCGCGATCGTGCCGGCGACCACACCGAACACCGCGACCGGTACGGCGTACCGAGCGGCCTTGCGGGTCTTTGCGTTCGTTGCCATGTCTGTCTGCCCTACCTCTGTGTGTACGGCGGCGACCTACCCGTCTTGTGTGGTCGACAAATGCGACCACGTCCACCCCTCGCCGCCACTCTCACCCGATCTGGTGGGGA
This sequence comes from Streptomyces sp. NPDC058289, assembly GCF_042880975.1. Lineage (NCBI taxonomy): Bacteria > Bacillati > Actinomycetota > Actinomycetes > Kitasatosporales > Streptomycetaceae > Streptomyces > Streptomyces sp. NPDC058289. The sequence continues at coordinate 16,674 of NZ_JBHVYI010000016.1, read as the reverse complement.
TGTGCCTCTATCTGACCAAAGAAGAGGGGGTCGGGGCGTCAGCCCCCGGAGCCAACTGTGCGTACGCCCCAGGGATGACATGACGAAGGCCCGGCCTCCCCCACCCGTAGGGGTTGCCGGGCCCTCGCCCCTGCATTCGGTGGGTGCCTTTCGGCTTCGCCCCGAGGTCAGCCCGCCCGGTGGACCACGGCGTCGCAGAGCTCCACCAGCGCCGACTTCGCGAAGCATTCGGGCAGCGGGGCCAGCGTGGCCCGCGCCTCCTCCGCGTACCGCACGGTGTCCTTGCGGGCCTGCTCCAGGGCCGGGTGGACCCGCAGCCGGGCGAGCACCTCGGCGTGCCGGGCGTCGTCCGTCAGATCGCCGTCCAGGAGCCGTACGAGCTCCACGTCCTCGGGGTCGCCGCCCTGGGCCGCCATCTCCCGCAGCCGCAGGACCGGCAGTGTCGGGATGCCCTCGCGCAGGTCGGTGCCGGGGGTCTTGCCGGACTCGTGCGAGTCGGAGGCGATGTCGAGGACGTCGTCGGCGAGCTGGAAGGCGGTGCCGAGCCGCTCGCCGTACTGGGTCAGGATGTCGACGACGGACTCGTCGGCGCCGGACATCATCGCGCCGAAGCGGCCGGAGACCGCGATCAGCGAGCCGGTCTTGCCTGCGATGACGTCGAGGTAGTGCTCGACCGGGTCGCGGCCGTCGCGCGGGCCGGCCGTCTCCAGGATCTGGCCCGTCACCAGCCGCTCGAACGCCTCGGCCTGGACCCGTACGGCCTCGGGGCCGAGGTCCGCCAGGATGTGCGAGGCGCGGGCGAACAGGAAGTCACCCGTCAGGACGGCCACGGAGTTGCCCCAGCGGGCGTTGGAGCTCTCCACGCCGCGGCGCACGTCCGCCTCGTCCATGACGTCGTCGTGGTAGAGCGTCGCCAGGTGGGTGAGCTCCACGACCACTGCGGAGGGGACGATCCCGGGCGCGTAGGGATCGCCGAACCGGGAGGCGAGCATCACCAGCAGCGGCCGGAACCGCTTGCCGCCGGCGCGGACCAGGTGCTGTGCGGCCTCGGTGATGAAGGGGACTTCGCTCTTGGTGGCTTCCAGCAGACCCGCCTCGACGGCGGCCAGTCCGGCCTGGACATCGGTCTCAAGAGCCTGGTCCCGCACGCTCAGTCCGAACGGCCCGACGACGGTCACGAGGGGTACTCCTGTCTGCTGACGATCACCTTGACGATCACACGGATTGTCGATGTGTCGCTGCCATCACTCAAGCCAGCGTATCCGGTCTGTTTTCGATCACCCAGGGCGCCTGTCCGGCCACGCGCACCGTACCGGCCGGGCGGTGCCCCATGCGCCCCGGTATGTTCTAGATCAGCCGAAACAACCGGAGAATGTGTTTTGTCCAGAACTTCTACCGATATAGACGAGCCTTCGGACCCGGAGGCCGACCAGCCGCCGCCCGGCGACGACCACGCCTTCCTCGGGCACCCCAGGGGCCTGGCCACGCTCTCCGGGCTGGAGGTCTGGGAGCGCTTCTCGTTCCTGGGCATGCAGGCCATCCTCGTCCTCTACTTCGCGGACACGGTGGCCAACGGCGGCCTGGGGATGAACCCGGGCACCGCGGCCTCCGTCTCGGCGGCCTACGGGACCATGGTCTACCTCGTCTCCGTCGCCGGCGGGTGGCTCGCCGACCGGATCCTCGGTTCGTACCGCGCCGTGCTCTGGGGCGGCATCCTGATCGCATGCGGCCACTACGCCATGGCCGTGCCCACCGCCGCCATGACCTGGGTGGGCCTCGGCCTGATCAGCGCCGGCACCGGCCTGCTGAAGCCGAACGTGGCCAGCATGGTGGGCAAGCTGTACAAGACGGACGACGACCGGCGCGACGCCGGCTTCGCCCTCTACTACATGGGCATCAACATCGGCGCCTTCGCCGGTCCCCTGATCACCGCCTGGCTCGGCGAGCACCAGGGCTGGCACTGGGGCTTCTCGGCCGCCGCGATCGGCATGACCGCGGGCCTGATCCAGTACGTGGCCGGCCGCCGCCACCTGGCGGGGCGCAAGCACTCCGCCGAGTTCGCGCTGGCGCCGGACGCGATGCGCTCGGCCGTGACGAAGATCATCGCCGGGATCCTGCTCTTCGCGGCGCTCGCCACTCTTCTGGCGGTACTGGGCTGGCTGACGATGGGCCGGTTCGTCGACCTGCTCACCCTGGTCTCGGTGATCGCCCCGGTCGTGTATTTCGTGATCATGTTCCGGAGCCCCCGGGTGACGGGCGAGGAGCGGGGGCGCCTGCGCCCGTACGTGGTGCTCTTCCTGGCCTCGGTGGCCTTCAACTTCATCCTCTTCCAGGCGTACTCGACGATGATGCTGCTCGCGTCGACGAACGCCCGCACCGAGATCCTCGGCTTCACCTTCCCGGCCGGCTGGTACGCCTCCGCGCTCGGCGCGTTCGAGGTGCTCCTGGCCCCGGTCGTCGCCGCGCTGTGGGTCCGGATGGGCCACAAGCAGCCGCACGCCTCCAACAAGATCGCCATCGGCGTGATCCTGGGCGGCCTGTCCTTCCTCCTGATGGTCATCCCCACCTCGGGCCACACGGGCGACACGTACAAGATGGCCGCCTGGTGGATCATCGGCTCCTACCTGCTGCTCGGACTCGGCGACATCCTCCTGGAGACCTCCGGCATGTCGGCCACCACGAAGCTCGCCCCGAAGGCGTTCGCCAGCCAGACGATGGCCCTGTGGTTCCTCTCCCTCGCCCTGGCCAACGGCATCCAGGCGCAGGTGGTCAAGCTCTACGGCCAGGTCTCCACCCCCGCCTACTTCGGCGTCAACGGCGCCATCGCCGTCGCGGTGGGACTGGCCGTGATTGCGCTCGCGCCGTGGCTCAAGCGCACGATGCACCCCGTTCACTGACACCCCTTGTTCACTCACCGCCCCCCGGCGATCGGCGAGAGAGCCTCGATGATCATCCGTACCGAATTCCCCTACGGGACCACCCACGAGGACGTCCGGATCCCGATGCCGGACGGCACCGAGCTGTACGCCCGCATCTGGCGGCCGGTCACCGACGAGCCCGTCCCGGCGCTGCTGGAGTACCTCCCGTACCGCCTCACCGACTGGACCGCCCCGCGCGACTGGCAGCGCCACCCCTGGTACGCGGGCCACGGCTACGCCTCCGTACGGGTCGACGTGCGCGGCCACGGCAACAGCGGCGGCGACCCGGGCGACGAGTACGACGCGCAGGAACTCGCCGACGGGGTCGCCGTGGTGGAGTGGCTGGCGGCCCAGCCTTGGTGCACGGGGTCCGTGGGCATGTTCGGGATCTCCTGGGGCGGCTTCAACAGCCTGCAGATCGCGGCGCTCGCCCCGGAGGCGCTCAAGGCGGTCGTCACCGTCTGCTCCACGGACGACCGCTTCGACAACGACGTGCACTACATGGGCGGCTCGCTGCTCGCCGTCGACATGCACGCGTGGGCGGCGACCATGCTCGCCTTCGCCTCCCGCCCGCCGGACCCGCTCTACGCGGGCGAGGGCTGGCGCGACCAGTGGCTCTCGCGGCTCGGCGCGGTCGAACCCCTCGTCCACACCTGGCTCTCCCACCAGACCCGCGACGCGTACTGGCGCCACGGGTCGGTGTGCGAGGACTACGGCGCCATCGGCGCGGCCGTCCTCGCCGTCGGTGGCTGGCACGACCCGTACCGCGACACCGTGCTGCGGCTGGTCGCCGCGCTCCCCGCCGACCGGGTCCGGGGCCTGATCGGCCCGTGGTCGCACCAGTACCCCGACCGGGGGCTGCCGCCGGGGCCCGCCATCGGCTTCCTCCAGGAGACCCTGCGCTGGTGGGACCACTGGCTCAAGGGCAAGGACACCGGCGTCATGGCCGAGCCGCTCCTGCGCTCGTGGATCTCCGAGTCGCACCCGCCGGCGACCAGCTACGCGACCCTGCCCGGCCGGTGGGTCGGCGACCCGTCCTGGCCCTCGCCGCACGTGGACCCGGTCACGTACGCCTTCCAGGGCGCGCCGGTCGTCGTGGCCTCCCCGCAGCACACGGGCCTGGACGCGGGCCGCTTCTTCCCCTTCGGCAACGACGCCGACCTGCCTCCGGACCAGCGCGAGGAGGACGCGAAGTCGGCCTGCTTCGAGTTCCCGGTGGGTGACGGCTCCGGCCCGGTGGAGATCCTGGGCCGCCCGGTGGTCCGGCTGCGCCTGCGCATGGACGTCCCGTACGGGCAGGTCGTGGCCCGGCTGTGCGACGTGGCCCCGGACGGCTCCTCGACGCTGGTCACCCGGGGCGCGCTGAACCTGTCCGCGCGGCGGGGCCGGGACAAGGCGGTGCCGTGGCCGGTGGGCTCGTACGAGGACGTGGTCTTCGAGCTGAACGGCATCGGCCACTCCTTCCCGCCGGGCCACCGCATCCGCGTCGCCCTGTCCTCGGCCTACTGGCCGTGGATCTGGCCGCGGGCCGGCTCGGAGCACGGCTGGACCCTGGACCCGGCGGGCAGCGCGGTGGAACTCCCGATCCGCGATGCCTCTGCCGAGGAGGACCCGATCCTCTTCGAGGCCCCGGAACAGTCGGAGCCGCTGGGGGTCGTCTACCCCGCGACCTTGGACGCCCCCCGTCCGGAGCGGCTGGTCGTACGGGACGTCGCGCGCGGGATGTGGCGCCTGGAGGTCGACCCGCGCTACGGCGGAACCCGCGTGTACCCGGACGGCCTGGAGTTCAGCGAGGACGCGCTGGAGATCTACGAGATCCAGGAGGCGGACCCCTTGTCGGCCCGCACCCACTCCACCTGGACCGTACGCCTGCACCGGCCGGAGCTGGCCTGGGACGTGTCGGTGGTGACCCGCTCGGAAATCACCTGCGACGAGGGTGGCTTCCTCACCTCGAACGAGGTGGTCTGCCGCGAGGGCGACGAGGTCCTCTTCCACCGCACGTGGGAACGGCGGCTGCCGCGGGCGGCGGTGTAGCCGTTCCCCCGGGGCCCCGGGGTCTATTTCCCGGGGCCCCGGGGGCGGTCATCGCGGGCGGTCATGGCAGGTGCACGGCTAGTCGATGACCGCGGTGGCCTCGACCTCGACCAGCAGGTCCGGTTCCCCCAGCGCCGCAACGCCCAGCAGGGTGATCGGCTTGACCGGATCGATGCCCAGTTTCGCTGCCGCCCGGCCCACTCCCTCACCCAGCAGCGGCATCTTCTCGGGGCTCCAGTCGACGACGTAGACGGTCAGCTTCGCCACGTCGTCGAAGGAGCCGCCGACCCCGGCCAGAGCGGTGGCGATGTTCAGATAGCACTGCTCGACCTGAGCGGCGAAGTCCCCCTCGCCCACGGGCCGGCCCTCGGCATCGCGGGCCACCTGCCCCGCGAGGAACACCAGCTTCGATCCGGTGGCGACCGACAGCTGCCGGTAGACCTCGGGCTTCGGCAGTCCCTCGGGATTGACCAGCGTCACGGACATGAACAGCCCTTCCTCTTGGCAGCGGGAGCAATGGGATCAGCCCCCGTAAGCATAGCGCTGCTATGTATTGTGGGGTCATGGCGAGGACAAAGGATCCGGCGGTCCGCTCCCGACTGCTCGACCGGGCCGCACAGATGCTGCGGACGAGGCAGCCGGTCACGCTCCGCACCCTGGTCTCCGGAACAGGCGTGTCGACGATGGCCGTCTACACCTACTTCGGCGGCATGGACGGCCTGTGGAAGGCACTGCGACAGGAAGGCTTCACGCGCCTGGCCGCCCGGCTCGCGGTCGTCAAGACGTCCGCGGACCCGGTACGGGACCTCGCCGCCCTGGGCGCCGCCTACCTGGCCAATGCGGTGGAGAACCCCGACCTCTACCGGGTCATGTTCGATGCCGGCTTCGACCTGGAAGACACCGGCGCGGCGGACGAAACCCTGCACCGCCTCGTCCGCGCCGTCGAACGGGCCAAGACGAAGGACCGCTTCCGCAACGAGGTCGACCCGCTGGAGCTTGCGACACAGAGCTGGCTCATCGGCCACGGCCTCGCCTCCCTCGTCGCCACCGGCCCCCTGCCGCACGGGGCACTCGCTCACGGCGTGCCCCTGCTGACCGCACTGTTCACCAGCGCAGGGGACGAACCCGACCGATGCCGCCGGTCGGTCGAGCGCGGCTGGGGACGGATCCCCTCCGGCCCTGAGCCCCTGAATCCCTGAGGCCCCGAATCCCTGAGGCCGCGAATCCCTGAGGCCCCGCCGGGCGGCCGCCCTCAGCCGAAGAGCCGCTCCAGGACCACCGCGATGCCGTCCGCCTCGTTCGAGAGCGTGACCTCGTCGGCGACGGCGAGGAGTTCCCGGTGGGCGCCGGCCATGGCGACCCCGTGGGCCGCCCACGCGAACATCGGGATGTCGTTCGGCATGTCGCCGAAGGCGATCGTCGAGGAGCCGGAGACGCCCAGGAGGGCCGCCGCCACCGCCAGCCCGCTCGCCTTGTCGATGCCCGGGGGCTGGAGTTCCACCGTGTGCTCGCCGGCCATCGTGACGTTGACCAGGTCCCCGACCACGCCCCGGGCGATCTCCGTCAGCTCGTCGTCCGAGAGGCGGGGGTGCTGGAGGAGCACCTTGTTGATCGGGGAGGCCCAGAGGTCGGACCGCCGGGCCACCGCCACCGTCGGCAGGTGCGGGTGCCACATCCGGTAGCCCGGCCCTATCAGCATCTCCGCGTCGACGCCCTCCTGATTGACCGCGGCCCAGACCTCGCCGACCTCCGCCTCGATCTTCCCGAGGGCGACTTCCGCCAACTCCCGGTCCAGGGACACGGAGTGCAGCATCCGACCCGCCGCCGCGTCGTAGACCTGCGCTCCCTGCCCGCACACCGCGAGTCCCGTGTAGCCGAGGCCGTCCAGGACGTGGCGGACCTGCGGGACGGGGCGGCCTGTCACGATGATGTGCCGGGCGCCGGCCGCGCGGGCGGCGGCGAGAGCGGCGTAGGAGCGGGCCGAGACGGTGTCTCCGGCGCGCAGCAGAGTCCCGTCCAGGTCGGTGGCCACGAGTGCATAGGGGAGGGCGGAAGTCACGCGTTCAAGGATACGGACCCGCGCGGACAAGTCCTACAAATACTGCCCGAATCCGGCCTCCCGCACGCCCCACCAGCCCCGTAACGTGTCAACAAGCCCCCGGGACACCCCCGGGCCGCGTCGAAAGCGAGGCAGCACCCCATGCCCCAGCAGAGCCCCCTCGACATCCCCGAGGGCGACCCGTTCGGGCCGCACAACCTCCCCTACGGCGTGTTCTCCACCGCCGGGGAGGAGCGGCGCCGGATCGGTGTCCGCATCGGCGGGTACGTGCTCGACGCCGGAGCGGCCGCGGCCGCGCTCGGCTCCCCGTACGCCGGACTGCTCGGGCAGCCCTCCCTCAACCCGCTGCTCGCCGCGGGCCGCACCGCGTGGAAGGACGTGCGCCGCGCGCTGACCGCCTGGGTCACCGACCCCGGCCACCGGCCCTCCGTGGAACCGCACCTGCTGCCGCTGGAGGAGGCCGTCCTGCACCTCCCGTACGAGGTCGCCGACTACGTCGACTTCTACGCGAGCGAGCACCACGCGACGAACGTCGGCAAGATCTTCCGGCCGGACGGGGACGCACTGACCCCCAACTGGAAGCACCTGCCCATCGGCTACCACGGCCGGGCCGGCACGATCGTCGTGTCCGGCACCGACGTCGTGCGCCCCGCGGGCCAGCGCAAGGCGCCCGCCGACCCTGCGCCCGTCTTCGGGCCGTCCGTGAAGCTCGACATCGAGGCCGAGGTCGGCTTCGTCGTCGGCACCCCCTCGGAACAGGGCCGCCCCGTGGCCCTCGCCGATTTCGAGGAGCACGTCTTCGGGCTGTTCCTGCTCAACGACTGGTCCGCGCGCGACATCCAGGCCTGGGAGTACGTGCCGCTCGGCCCCTTCCTCGGCAAGTCCTTCGCCACCTCCGTCTCCGCCTGGGTCACCCCGCTGGAGGCCCTGGACGCGGCCCGGGTCGCCCCGCCCGCCCGTGACTTCCCGCTCCTGCCCTACCTCGACGACTCCGCCGCCGACCGGCCCGGCGGCTTCGACCTGCACATCACCGTCTCCATCAACGGGCAGGAGGTGGCGCAGCCGCCGTTCGCGTCCATGTACTGGACCGCCGCCCAGCAGCTCGCCCACATGACCGTCAACGGCGCCTCCCTGCGCACCGGCGACGTGTACGGCTCGGGGACGGTGAGCGGCCCGGAGACCGACCAGCGCGGCTCGCTGCTGGAGCTCACCTGGAACGGCCGCGACGCCATCGAGCTCACCGACGGCAAGCGCACCTTCCTGGAGGACGGGGACACCGTCACGCTCACCGCGTGGGCACCGGGCGCCGACGGCACCCGCGTGGGCCTCGGCGAGGTCGCCGGCCGCATCGTGGGCACCATGTAGTCAAGACGGATGCGCGTCCACATCGCGGGACGAGCATCGACGGCGGGGTGGCGGATCTTTCCGCGGCCCCGCCGTTCTCGCAGGTCATAGCCGTACGCGGACACCCGCGGGTGGCGCAACACTGCGGCAACACCACCGGCCCGGCTCCCTCGGTATGTTCCGTGCCATGCCAGCCGAACGCACCCGCGAACACACCGTCCCGGTCGCCGCCGCGCGCCGCCGGCGGCTGCGCGCGGACCAGGCGCGACAGCTCGCCGACCTGTTGCGCCACCAGATCCTGGCGGGCGGCTATCCCACCGGCGTCCTCCCCTTGGAGGACGCCCTCGCCGCCGACTACGGCGCCGGCCGCAACACCGTGCGCCAGGCCCTGGACCTGCTGCGCGGCGAGCAGCTCGTCGAGCGCCGCCCCGGTGTCGGCACCGTCATCGTCTGCGCCAAGTACCCGCACGGCCTCGACCGCCTCCAGGGCCTCGCCGAAACCCTCCACGAACACGGCCGGGTCACCAACGAGGTCCGCACCGTCGGCCCCGTCCGCGCCCCGGCCCCCGTCGCCGGCCGGCTGCGCCTGCCCGAGCACTCCGACGTGCTGTACATCGAGCGGCTGCGCCGCCTGAACGGGCTGCCGCTCTCGCTCGACCTCACGTACGTCCCCCTGGACATCGGCGCGGACCTGATCGGCTGCGACCTGGAGAACACCGACGTCTTCCGGCTGCTGGAGTTCCTGACCGGGCAGCCGCTCGGCCACGCCGAGATCACCCTCGAAGCCGTCAACGCCGACGCGCACTCCGCCGCCGTCCTGCAGGCCCCGCGCGGGGCCGCCGTCCTGATGCTGGAGCGCCTCACCCACCTCGGCGACGGCCGGCCCGTGGACCTGGAATTCATCCGCTTCCGCGGCGACCGGATCACCATGAGCGGCCTGCTGCACCGCAGCGCGTAAGCCCTCGTAGCCCCCTCATCCCCCCTTCCTGGAGACAGCCATGCCTCTGGTCCCCCAGCGCGGCGACGTGCCCGTGACCATCGACGAGTCCCTGTGCATCGACGGCTGCACGCTCTGCGTCGACATGTGTCCGCTCGACTCGCTCGCGATCCGCGAGGACAACGGCAAGGCGTACATGCACGTGGACGAGTGCTGGTACTGCGGCCCGTGCGCCGCCCGCTGTCCCACCGGCGCGGTGACCGTCAACATGCCCTACCTGCTCCGGTGAAAGGCCCTCTCCCGATGCGCACGAGAACCCTCGCGCCCGCCCTCCTGCTGATCCTCCCGCTGGCCACCGCGTGCGGTGGGTCCTCCGGTACGGGCGGCGGCGGCAGCAAGACGGTCACGGTGACCGTCGGCTACCAGTCCAAGACCATCAACACCGTCACCGCCGGTACGCTCCTGCGCTCCCTCGGATACTTCGAGCAGGAGCTCGCGGCGCGCGGCAAGAAGGACGGGGTCACCTACGAGGTCGACTGGCAGGACTACGCCACCGGCGCCCCGATCACCGCCCAGATGACCGCCGGGAAGATCGACATCGGCTCGATGGGCGATTTCCCCCTCCTCATCAATGCTGCGCGCGGCAAGGAGCTGAAGCAGCCCACCCGCCTCGTCTCCGTCACCGGCTACAACCTGCGCGGCGGCCTCAACACCGTGGTCACCGCGCCCGACGCGAAGCTGGAGTCGCTCGCCGACCTGCGGGGCAAGAAGGTGTCCACCTCGGTCGGTTCGGCGGCCGACGGGACGCTCGTACGGGCCCTGCAGCGCGCCGGGATCGATCCCGAGAAGGGCATCGAGAAGCTCAACCAGCAGCCCAGCGTGGGTGCTTCGGCCCTCCAGGCGGGCAGCGTCGACGCCCTGTCGCAGTTCGTCGCCTGGCCGGGCCAACTGGCCTTCGAGGGACGGGCCAAGGCCCTGTACGACGGGGCCGAGCTGAACCTGCCGACCTTCCACGGGGTCACGGTCCGCGAGAAGTTCGCAGCCGAACGCCCCGCGGTCCTGGAGGACTTCCTGCGGGCCCAGCGCAAGGCGACCGAGCACCTGCGCACCCAGCCGGTCGCGGCGGCCGAGTCGGTGGCCAAGGAGACCGGGCTGCCGGCGGAGGTGGTGTACCTCTACAACGGGGCCAACGGCATCGCCACCTTCGACCCGGCCCTGCGCCCCGAGCTGCTGGCGGCGCTGAAGGAGGACGTCCCCGTCCTCAAGGCGGCGAAGCTGGTGGACTCCGTCGACGTGGACGCCTTCGTGGACCCGGAGCCGCTGCGGCGCGCCGCAGCGGGCACCCAGGACTACCCGGCGGCCGCACCGGGCCGCCCGGAGCTGTGGCTGAAGGAGGGCAACCGCACCCAGAGCTTCGACACTCCGGCGGCCCTGCTGAAGGCCTTCAAGGCCGCCGGCACAGGCGTCCGGGCCGCCTACGTCCCTGACGCGGTGACGGGCACGCTCTGGTTCGCCGACAAGGCCGTCTGGGTGGCGGAGGGCTCCGAACTGCGCGCGTTCGTCACCCCGTCGGGCGCGAAGGCGTACGCCGACCAGCACGCGGGGTCCGGAGCGCGGATCGTCTCCTTCGCCGAAGCCGGGACCCTGGCCTCATGACGGCCCGCCGCCGGCTCCTACGGCTGGCCTCGCTCGCCGCGGCGCTGCTCGCCTGGCAGCTCCTGACCTCCCTCGACGTCAACCTGTGGCTCCGCTTCGAGCAGTTCCCGACCGTGGGCGAGGTGGCCTCGACGTTCGCGGACCGGGCGACGACCGGCCCCTACTGGCAGGACCTCGGCTTCAGCCTGCGGCGCATCGTGACGGGCTTCGCGCTGGCGTCCGTCCTGGGCGTGGCGGCGGGCACGGCGATCGCCCGCTCCCGGCTCGCGGCGGACCTGCTGGGCCCGGTCCTCGAAGTCCTGCGCCCGATCCCGGCGATCGCGCTGGTCCCGGTGGCCATCCTGCTCTTCCCGTCCAACGAGCAGGGGATCGTCTTCATCACCTGCGCGGCGGCGTTCTTCCCGGTCCTCGTCTCCACCCGGCACGCGGTGTCCGCGCTGTCCCCGGTGTGGGAGGAGGCCGTCCTGACGATGGGCGGCGGCCGCGCCCGGATCCTCTTCTCGGTGGTCCTCCCCGGAGCCCTCCCGGGCATCTTCGGCGGGCTCTCGGTCGGCATCGGGGTGTCCTGGATCTGCGTGATCTCCGCCGAGATGATCTCCGGTGAGTACGGGGTCGGTTACCGCACCTGGCAGGACTACACGGTCGTGGACTACCCCGGGGTCTTCGTCGGCATGGCCACGATCGGCGCCCTGGGCTGGCTCACCTCGACGGCAGTCGAACGCACGGGCCGCCACCTGACCCGCTGGCTCCCGTCCCGCACCCCGGGGGCCGGCAGCCCCCGCCTCCCGGGCCCCCGCGGGCCGGGGCACCGCTGGCCGGGGCCTGGCCTCCCTGGGGCCGGCCTCCCTGGCCCCGACCGGGTGGGCCCCGACCGGCCGGAGTCCCGCCAGCCGAAGTCGCGCCAACCGAAGTCGCGCGGCCCGGCCCCCGCCCCACCCGGGTCTCCCGCCCCGGCCGTGCGCAGCCCGTCCCCGGCCGCCGCAGACGGCGGGCCCGGCTAGGCGCTGCGCGGGCTGGGTCCCCTACCCGCCCTTCCACCGTTCCCAGGGCTCCGCCCTGACCCGTCCGGCCCGGGCTGCGCCCGAGGCCCCTGGGGCTCCGCCCCAGATCCCGCGTCTCAATCGCCGACGGGGCTGGATTTTGGCCGCGCCGGCCTCCACGTGCACGCCGTGTACGTGCACGCACCTCCCTGGGACATCCAGCCCCGCCGGCGATTGAGGCGCGGGGGTCCGGGGCGGAGCCCCGGAGAACGGGGGAAGGGCGGGTAGGGGACAGCCCCGCAGGGCCCAACCACCCGCACGGCAACGCCGCCGAAGTCCACGGCGACCACAGGACAGGAAGGGATGACCATGTCCGTACGCACCCTCACCCCCGCCCCACCCACCGGCGCCGCCCTCCACCTCACCGGCGTCAGCCTGGGCCACCCCACCACCGCACCCGTCCTCGACGGCCTCGACCTGACCGTCAACGCGGGCGAGATCCTCACCGTCGTCGGCCCGTCCGGCTGCGGAAAGTCCACCTTGCTCCGCACCCTGGCCGGCCTCCTGCCGCCACTCCGCGGTGCAGTCCAGCAGGACGGCGCCCCGGTCACGGGCCCGCACGCCGACCGTGCCCTGGTCTTCCAGGACGACGCCCTCCTCCCCTGGCGCACGGTCCGCGCCAACGTCGAACTCCCCCTGGCCATCCGCAAAACGCCCCGCGCGGACCGCCGCCGCACCGCCACCGACTGGCTGGAGCGCGTAGGACTCGCCGACCACGCGCACAAGCACCCGCACCAGCTCAGCGGCGGCCAGCGCCAGCGCGTCCAGCTGGCCCGCGCCCTCGCGGCCGCGCCCCGCGCCGTCCTCATGGACGAACCCTTCGGCGCGCTCGACGCCCAGACCCGCGCCGAGATGCAGGACCTCCTCGTCACCGTCCTCGCCGGTACCGGAGCCACCGTCGTCTTCGTCACCCACGACGTGGACGAGGCCCTCCACCTCGGCGACCGCGTCGCGCTCATCGCCACCGGCGAGCTGATCGACGTACCGCACCCGCGCTCGCGGACGGCGGACCGTTCCGCGCTGCGCCGGCACGTCCTCGACCTGGCCTCGCAGACGAGGAGGGACGGCACGTCGGCACCGGTTCGGGAGGCGCCGGGGCATCGAGGTCAGGCCACCAGGTGACCGGCCTCCGTCTTCTCCTCCACGGCGGAGGCGAGCACGCTCCCCGATGGCCCGTGGCCCGGGTCGGCCGCGGCCGTAACTACGACAGCGGATGCGGCGACGGCCGCTTCGGGCGGCGCCGCGGGCGCGGGCACTGCGACCGGGCCGGCGAGGGCGGCGGCGATGGCGAGGACTGCGACCGTGCGCAGGGTCCACTTCAGCACGATGGGGCTCCGATCCGGACGGGTGATGGCGTGCGTCCCGATCCTCGCGCCCGATCCGGTGCCCGGGGATCGTCCGCAGGTCCCGGCCGCCTCCCCCGCACGGGGGAGCCGGCCGCCACCGGGGCCTCCCGTCCTCGTGAACCCGGCCCGAGCAGATCGGGCCTGAACACCCGCCTCCCGCACGCGTGAACGACCGCCGTCACGGCTCGACCACTCGTGAAGCAAGCCACTCGACTCCCTCTGAAAGGCCCCCCGTGGACATCCCCATGGACCTCCCCGCGATCGCCGACGCCGAGGAACTGACCTGCGACGTCCTCGTCATCGGCGGCGGCACCGCCGGAACGATGGCGGCGCTGACCGCCGCCGAGGCCGGCGCGCGGGTGCTGCTCCTGGAGAAGGCGCACGTACGGCACTCCGGCGCCCTCGCCATGGGCATGGACGGGGTCAACAACGCGGTCATCCCGGGCCGCGCCGAGCCCGACGACTACGTCGCCGAGATCACCCGTGCCAACGACGGCATCGTCGACCAGTCCACGGTCCGCCAGACGGCGACCCGCGGGTTCGACATGGTGCGGCGCCTGGAGTCGTACGGGGTGAAGTTCGAGAAGGACGAGCACGGCGAGTACGCGGTCCGCCAGGTCCACCGCTCCGGCTCGTACGTGCTGCCCATGCCGGAGGGCAAGGACGTCAAGAAGGTCCTCTACCGGCAGCTGCGCCGCCGCGAGATGCGCGAGCTGATCCGGATCGAGAACCGGGTCATGCCGGTCCGCGTCCTGACCTCCCCCGAGGACGGCCGGGCGATCGGCGCGGCCGCCTTCAACACCCGTACCGGCGCCTTCGTCACCGTCCGCGCCGGGGCCGTGATCCTGGCGACGGGCCCGTGCGGCCGCCTCGGACTGCCCGCTTCCGGATACCTCTACGGGACGTACGAGAACCCCACCAACGCCGGTGACGGCTACGCGATGGCCTACCACGCGGGCGCCGCGCTCACCGGCATCGAGTGCTTCCAGATCAACCCGTTGATCAAGGACTACAACGGCCCGGCCTGCGCGTACGTCGCGAACCCCTTCGGCGGCTACCAGGTCAACCGGCACGGGGAGCGGTTCGTCGACTCCGACTACTGGTCGGGGCAGATGATGTCCGAGTTCGCCGCCGAACTCGCCTCCGACCGGGGCCCGGTGTACCTCAAGCTCAGCCACCTCCCCGAGGAGACCGTCGCCGCCGTCGAATCGATCCTGCACACCACCGAGCGGCCGACCCGCGGCACCTTCCACGCGAACCGGGGCCACGACTACCGCACGCACGACATCGAGATGCACATCTCGGAGATCGGCCTGTGCGGCGGCCACTCGGCCTCCGGCGTACGCGTCGACGACCACGCCCGCACCACCGTTCCCCGGCTCTACGCGGCCGGGGACCTGGCCTCCGTACCGCACAACTACATGATCGGCGCCTTCGTCTTCGGCGACCTGGCGGGGTCGGATGCCGCGCAGTACGAGCCGTACGAGGGCGACTTGCCCACCGACCAGCTCGCCGCCGCCCACGAGCTGATCTACCGCCCCCTGCGCCACCCGGACGGCCCGCCCCAGCCGCAGGTCGAGTACAAGCTGCGCCGGTTCGTGAACGACTACGTGGCCCCGCCCAAGACGGGCGCGAAGCTGTCCCTCGCCGTGGAGGCCTTCACCCGGATGGAGCGGGAGATCGGCGAGATGGGCGCCACGACCCCGCACGAGCTGATGCGCTGCGCGGAGGTCTCCTTCATCCGGGACTGCGCGGAGATGGCGGCGCGGGCCTCGCTGGCCCGTACGGAGTCCCGCTGGGGGCTGTACCACGAGCGCCTCGACCACCCCCGGCGCGATGACGCGGGCTGGCTGCACCACCTGGACCTGCGCAAGTCCCCGTCCGGGGCCATGGAGTTCACGGCGCGCCCGGTCGATCCCTACCTCGTCCCCGTCCCGGAGTTCATCCCGACGGGCGGGCCCTCCCGGCACCTGGGCGAGGTCGAGCTGGTCGGCGTGGCCCTGGCGGGCGGCGACGGCCGGGCGGCGGCCCCCGTGGCGGCCGGCCGGGACACCGGATCCGCGCCGGGCTCACCCCGGATCCTGGAACTCCTCTCCCTCGCGGAGGAAGCCCCGGGCCTGCACGCCCTCCTCCCCTACCTGGACGACCCCGACCCGGCGGTCCGCGCCACGGCGGTGGCGGTGCTCGGCGAAACCGTCCCGGCGGGGGCCGGCCCCGCCCTCGGGGGGCGGCTCGCCGACCCCGACCCGGCGGTCCGCGCGGCCGCGGCGGCCGCGCTGCGCGAACTGCTGGAGGTGCTCGAGCCCGACCCCGAACTGGGCGCCACCCTGCGGGCGGGCCTCGCGGTGGCGGATCCGGCGGTCCGGTCGGCGGCGCTCGAAGCCCTACGGGTCCTGCGGCTCGGGGAGCCCGGCCTGTACGAGCTGTCCCTGCGGGACGCCGACGTGGACGTCCGCATCCAGGCGGTGCGGGCGCTGGTCTCGGTGGACGCGGTGGCTGCGCTGGCTCCGGCCGCCGGGGACTCCTCCCGGGAGGTCCGGGTCGCCGTGGCCAAGGCACTGGGCACCCTCCGGGCGGGCCCCGCGCTGGCCCCGCTCCTCTTCGACGCGGACCCGCTGGTCCGGGCGGCGGCGCTGGCTGCTCTCGCCGCCACCGGCGGCCACACGGCGCGGGCCGTCTCCTCCCTCTCCGACCCGGCGTGGCAGGTCCGCGCGGGGGCTGCCGCCGGGCTGTCCTCGGCCCCTGCCGCGGTGGCGGTGCCGCCCCTCTCCCTCGCGCTGTCCGACCCGAACGCGGACGTCCGCAAGGCCGCGGTGCTCGCCCTGCGGGCCCATCGCCCCGACCCGTCCGCCACGGCGGCCCTGGCCACGGCCGCCACCGACCCCGACGCGGACGTCCGCGCCTACGCCACCCGCCTGTAACTCCGCCCGGCGCACGCGATGCCCCCGCAGCCCCGGCCGCGGACGCTCCGCTGCGGGGGGGGCGAAGCCCCCGCAGCCCCCTCGCCGCTGCGCGGGGCAACGTCCCCGCAGCACCCGTCACCGCTGCGCGGGGCAAAGTCCCCGCAGCACCCCTCGCCGCTGCGCGGGGCAAAGTCCCCACGGCGACCCTTGCCGCTGCGCGGGGGAAATCCCCTACCCGCCCTTCCACCGTTCCCAGGGCTCCGCCCCGACCCGCGCCTCAAACGCCGGCGAGGCTGAGCGTGCCCCCGGGCCAGCCCGGACCCGGTCCTCAAACGCCGGACGGGCTGGGGGGTACCGGGCTGCGCCCGGACCCCCTGGGGCTCCGCCCCAGACCCCGGTCCTCAAACGCCGGACGGCTGAAAGACAGGGCCGATACC
>NZ_JBHVYI010000015.1:0-122252 GCF_042880975.1 Streptomyces sp. NPDC058289 | reverse complement strand
GGTATCAACTTTTGGCGTTGATTTTTGGCACGCTGTTGAGTTCTCAAGGAACGGACGCTTCCTTTGTACTCACCCTCTCGGGCTTTCCTCCGGGCGCTTCCTTCGTTCTTGTGTCTCCGACTCTATCAGACTCTTTCGGGCCTGACTCCCAGTCAGCGGGGTTTGTCTTCCGGGCTGTTGGGCCCTTCCGACTCCCGAACTCTAGTGGATTTCCCGGGCGATTCATAATCGACCTTCAGGAATGAATTCGGGCATGCCGAATGCGTTCCCAGTGGGAGATCTTGCTGAGTTGGGTGCCGCAACTAGGCGGCGGGATTCGTTGTCTCCGAAACCTTTCGGCTCAGGGACAACTCGAAGAACCTTACGGATCGGCAGGGCCCGTGTCAACCCGGGCGGCCGGGCCGGGCCACTGGGCGATCAGTGCGGGGACTGGAGGTCCTCTACGCGGGCCAGGAGGCGGGTGAGCATGTCGCCCAGTACGCCCCGCTCCGCCGTGGAGAGGTCCTGGAGAAGGTCCTCTTCGAAGACCGTCGCCGCGCGCATCGCGTCCAGCCACTTGCTGCGGCCCTCAGCGGTGAGCTCCACGATCACGCGGACCCGGTTGTTCTCGTCCCGCTCGCGCGTGACCAGTCCTTCCGCCGTCATGCGGTCGATCCGGTGGGTCATCGCCGCCGGCGTGAGGCCCAGCTGCTTCGCGAGCTCGCTCGGCCCCATCCGGTACGGGGCTCCGGAAAGGACGAGGGCCTTGAGGACCTCCCACTCCGCGTTGCTGATGCCCAGGGCCGCCGTCTGGCGGCCGTACGCGACGTTCATGCGGCGGTTCAAGCGGCTGAGGGCCGAGACGACCTTCTCGACCTGGGGGTCGAGGTCCTGGAACTCGCGCTGATAGACGGCGATCTGTTCGTCGAGGCTCGGCTCGTGGACGGGCGCAGTGCCGTCGGGGGTGTCACCCATGCTCCGAAGTATGGCACGGGGGTCGTTGGCATCTAACTCCTTCGGTGTGTAGTGTTAAGGATCGAACTTTAGGTATGAAGTCTTCAAGCTTCAGCAATCAAGGTGGTGAGAAGTGACCAAGGTGATGGGCGCTGCGATGCGGAGGATCCAGGCCGGGAACGCGTTGACCGCGTTCGGTATCGGCTTCACGGTTCCGTTCCTCTACGTCTACGCGGCGAAGGTGCGAGAACTGGACCCCATGTGGGCGACGGGAACGTTCATGGCGTTCGCCCTCGGTGCGCTCCTCGCGCTGCCCTTCACCGGGCGGGTGATCGACCGGCGCGGTCCGGTCCCCGTCGTCATCGGTGCGGCCGTCGTCGCCTCGTTCGGCGCGCTGTCGCTCGGGCTCTCCACCGGTGTGGTCGCGATCCTGCTCTCCGCGCTCGCGCTGGGTGCCGGCCAGGCCGTCATGCAGCCCGCGCTGGCCACGATGATCGTGCGCTGCTCCACCCCCTCCACCCGGACCCGTGCCTTCGCCCTCCAGTTCTTCATGCAGAACCTGGGTCTGGGCATCGGCGGTCTGATCGGCGGGCTCATCGTCGACGAGAGCCGTCCCGGCAGCTTCACGCTGCTCTTCGGCATCGAGGCCGTGATGTTCCTGGTGCTGGCCGGGGTCATCGCCACCGTGCGCATGCCGCAGGTGCCGGCCATCAGCACCGCGCTGGCCAAGGACGCGGCCCAGGCAGGCGGCGGCTGGAAGCGGCTGATGGAGCACAAGGCGATGGTGCAGTTCTGCGTCCTCGGCTTTGTTCTGTTCTTCGCCTGTTACGGACAGTTCGAGTCGGGTCTCGCCGCCTTCGGTACCGAGGCCGCCGGGATCTCCCCCTCCACGCTCGGGTTCGCGCTCGCCGCCAACACCGGTGCGATCGTGCTCGCCCAGTTCGTCGTGCTGCGGCTGGTGGAGAACCACCGCCGGTCCCGGGTGATCGCGCTCGTCGGTCTGCTCTGGACCGTGGCGTGGATCATTGCCGCCTTCTCCGGGCTCGGGCACGGCAGCGCCGTCGTGGCCGCCGCCGCGTTCGTGACCACGTACGCCCTGTTCGGCATCGGGGAGGCCATGCTGTCGCCGACGCTCGCGCCGCTGGTGGCCGACCTGGCGCCCGAGGGGTCCGTGGGCCAGTACAACTCGGCCTTCGCGCTGGTCAAGCAGCTGGCTCTGGCGCTCGGGCCGCTCGGTGTGCCGCTGGCCGCGGGCGTGCCGATGCTCTACATCGGGATCTTCGTCCTGGTCTCGCTCGGCATCGCCGGGCTGGCGCTGCGGCTCGGCAAGCAGCTGACGCCGGTGCAGGACAACCCTTCGCTGGCCGGGAGCATCGTCGTGGTGAAGCGGGTGAAGGACGCCGAGCCCGTGCACGCGTAGGAAGAAGTGAGCGGGTAGGAACGGAGAAGGCCCCGGTCGGTGGACCGGGGCCTTCGTCGTGTTCGGCTACGGGGCCTTGTCGGGGAGGGCGAACTCGCACCAGACGGCCTTGCCGCCGCCCGGGGTGCGGCGGGAGCCCCAGGCCGAGGCGATGGTGGCCACGATCGAGATGCCGCGGCCGGTCTCGTCGGCCGGTTCGGCCCGACGGCGGCGCGGGAGGTGGTCGTCCCCGTCGGTGACTTCGATGATCAGCCGGCGGTCGGTGCGGCGCAGCCGCAGGCGCATGGGCGGGGTGCCGTGCTGGAGGGAGTTCGCGACGAGTTCGCTGGCCGCCAGGACTCCCAGGTCGCAGAGCTCCACCGGGAAGCGCCACGAGGCCAGGACGCCCTGGGCGAAGGCGCGGGCGCGCGGAGCGGCCTCGATGCCGCCGAGGAGTTCCAGGGCCGCGTTGTGGAAGAGCTCGGCGTCGGCGCCGGTGCGGGCGGGCTGCTGGAGGACCATCACGGCGACGTCGTCGTCGTGATCGGCGTCGACCCCGAGGGCGCGCATCAGGCGGTCGCAGATGACGGCGGGGGTGCCCTGGGCGCCGGAGAGGGCGCGCTCCAGGGCCTCGACGCCTTCGTCGATGTCCTCGCCGCGGCGCTCGACCAGGCCGTCCGTATAGAGGACGGCGGTGGAGCCGGGGCCCAGCGCGATGGTGCCCGAGGTGTGCAGCCAGCCGCCGGTGCCGAGCGGCGGGCCGGTGGGGTCGGCGGCGCGCCGGACCGTGCCGTCCTCGTCGCGGACGAGGATCGGGAGGTGGCCGGCGGAGGCGTACGCGAGGAGGCCCTCGTTGGGGTCGTGGACGGCGTAGACGCAGGTGGCGATCTGGCTGGCGTCGATCTCGGCCGCGAGGCCGTCGAGCAGCTGGAGGACCTCGTGCGGGGGCAGGTCGAGGCGGGCGTACGCGCGGACAGCGGTGCGGAGCTGGCCCATGACGGCTGCGGCGCGGACACCCCGGCCCATGACGTCGCCGATGACGAGGGCGGTGCGGCCGGCGCCGAGGGTGATGACGTCGTACCAGTCGCCGCCGACGGCGGCTTCGGTGCCGCCGGGCTGGTAGGTGGCGGCGACGCGCAGGTCGTCGGGCTGCTCGAGCTCCTGGGGGAGGAGGGAGCGCTGGAGGGTGACGGCGGCCTCGCGCTGGCGGCGCTCGCTGGCGCGCAGCCGTGCGACGGCCTCGGCGTGGTCGGTGACGTCGGCGAGGTGGATCAGGACGCCGGTGCCGGTGTGGGCTTCCGGTTCGCTTTCGGATCCCGTGCCGGCGTTGGCATGCGCGTGGGTGGTGGATCCGTCGGCGTCGGCCTTGGTCTTGGGGAACTCGATCGGGGTGCAGGTGACCGTGTACGAGCTGGTGCCGCCGGGCGCGGTGCGGTTCTTGGCCGTACGGGGCTTTCCGCTGCGCTGGACCTGGTCGAGGAGCGGGAGCAGGCCGAGCTCGCCGAGCTCGGGGAGGGCCAGGTGCGCGGGGGCGCCGGGGGCGCGGGCGCCGAAGCCGGCGGTGTAGGCGTCGTTGACGTAGGCGACGCGGTGCTCGGGGCCGTGCACGAGGGCGACGAGGGCCGGGAGGCGGTCGAGGACGTCGCGTACGGAGAGCTCGTCGAGGGAGGGTGCGGGGGTCCCCGTACCCTCCGCGGCGGCCGGGGCGGACCCGGTGCCGGGGGTGGAACCGGTGCCGCGGACCGTGGGGTCCGCGGGGAAGCCGTCCGGGCCGGTCGCGGAATGGCCGGCCGCGCCGCGGGCGGCCGGGACCGAGCCCTCGCCCCGTTTGGCCTGGGCGGCTGCGTGTTCGGACCGGGCCGCGGCGCGGCGCTGCGTTCCGGGAAACCGGGCGCTCCAGCGCGTGAAGTTCACTGCTTTCAAGCCTCGTGGTGTCGCTCGTGGTCGCTGTGTCACTCGGTGGCAATCGGGTGGCACTCGGATGTCACGCTGATGTCACTCTGTGCAGGTGTGAGCCCACCTATGGTCACACGTCCAGTGTGGCCGACGGGACTGACAGCATCAGCCTTCGGTCTTCTTGGGAGGGTCCTTGGGGCCTCCGCCCGCTGCGAGTTCGAATTCTGCTCTGGGGTGTTCGAGGGATCCCAGCGAGACGATCTCACGCTTGAAGAGGCCGGAGAGCGTCCACTCGGCGAGCACGCGCGTCTTGCGGTTCAGGGTCGGGACGCGGCTGAGGTGGTAGGCCCGGTGCATGAGCCAGGCCGGGTAGCCCTTGAGCTTGCGGCCGTAGACGTGGGCGACGCCCTTGTGGAGTCCGAGGGAGGCCACGGAACCCGCGTACTTGTGGGCGTACTCGGTGAGGAGTCCGCCGCGCAGGGACGACACGAGGTTGTCGGCGAGGACCTTGGCCTGACGGACGGCGTGCTGGGCGTTGGGGGCGCAGGCGACGCCCTTCTCCGGGGCGGTGATGTCGGGGACGGAGGCTGCGTCCCCGGCGGCCCAGGCGTGCTCGACGCCTTCGACGGTGAGGAAGGAGGTGCAGGCGAGGCGGCCGCGCTCGGTCTTGGGCAGGTCGCTGGCGGCGAGGATCGGGTGCGGTTTGACGCCGGCGGTCCATACGACGGTGCGGGTGGGGAAGCGGGCCCCGTCGCTGAGGACGGCGATGCGGTTCTCGCAGGACTCGAGCCGGGTCTCCAGGCGCAGGTCGATGCCGCGGCGGCGCAGTTCGCGGATCGTGTACGTGCCCATTTCGGGGCCGACCTCGGGGAGGATCCGGTCGCTGGCCTCGACCAGCACCCACTTCATGTCCTCGGGCTTGATGTTGTGGTAGTAGCGGGCGGCGTAGCGGGCCATGTCCTCCAGCTCGCCGAGTGCCTCGACGCCGGCGTAGCCGCCGCCGACGAAGACGAAGGTGAGGGCGGCGTCGCGCAGGGCGGGATCGCGGGTGGAGGAGGCGATGTCCATCTGCTCGATGACGTGATTGCGCAGGCCGATGGCCTCTTCCACGGTCTTGAATCCGATGGCGTATTCGGCGAGACCCGGAATGGGGAGCGTGCGGGAGACGGAGCCGGGGGCGAGGACCAGTTCGTCGTACTCGATCTCTACGGGGCCTTCGCCCTCCTCGTCCGTGGCGAGGGTGGTGACGGTCGCGGTCCGGGCGGCGTGGTCGATGTGGCGGGCCTCGCCGATGACGATGCGGCATTTCGGCAGAACACGGCGCAACGGGACCACGACGTGGCGCGGGGAAATGGAGCCGGCGGCCGCTTCCGGGAGGAAGGGCTGGTACGTCATGTAGGGCTCGGGGGTGACCACCGTGACCTCGGCCTCGTCGGTTCTCAGCTTTCGCTGGAGCCTGAGTGCCGTGTACATGCCTACGTAGCCGCCGCCGACGATGAGGATCCGCGTACGGGGCGGGGTACCGGGGGCCGTGCCCCGGGAGTTAGCAGCCTTCACCGTCCCATGACGCAACGTGGCCGGGAGTTTGTCCACAGGCCCGACAAATTGTGTGACCGGAGGGGACGGCGGGGCGAGGTTGTCAGGGGGTGCGGATGGAGGGGAAGGTGCGCAGGTCAGGCGGTACGGAATGAGTGATTCCGGAGGCTTCGAACGGAAAATTGAGGGTGAATGCTCCGATCGGGCGGTGGTCCGTCCGGGGCTGCCTCTTCTGAATTGACTCTGGCTCAACTATGTTCGTAACTCGTCGAGGAGTAGGACCAGGGCCCTCATGACCGTGGCCCCCCTCGACATGAAGGCGGGGAGTGTCTCCGGGGGGAGACAAATGATTACCGGGGGATACATATGCACATTTCCGATTTCCATGCTTCTGCCACCGCTCTGTCGTCGGCCGCTTCCGCGACCGACAGCCACGGGCGGCTGATGGCCGGCGGCGCCACCACACACGGCGTGGGTCGCTCCACGCCGCTGCGCGTCGACGCACAGCGCAATCTCGAGCACGTACTTCGCGCGGCCCGCGAGGTCTTCGGCGAGCTCGGCTACGGGGCTCCGATGGAGGACGTCGCACGGCGCGCACGGGTCGGTGTCGGCACCGTGTACCGACGGTTCCCCAGCAAGGACGTCCTCGTCCGGCGGATAGCCGAGGAGGAGACCTCGCGACTGACCGAGCAGGCCCGTACGGCTCTCGGCCAGGAGGAGGAGCCCTGGCAGGCGCTGTCCTGCTT
The DNA here is from genome assembly GCF_042880975.1 of Streptomyces sp. NPDC058289. Taxonomy (NCBI): domain Bacteria; kingdom Bacillati; phylum Actinomycetota; class Actinomycetes; order Kitasatosporales; family Streptomycetaceae; genus Streptomyces; species Streptomyces sp. NPDC058289. The sequence continues at coordinate 115,742 of NZ_JBHVYI010000015.1, read as the reverse complement.
CCTGCGCACCTCCGTGGCCTCGGGCGCCGGGCGGCTGCTGCCTCCGCAGGTGCTGCGGGTCGGCGGGCCCAGTGAGGACGGGGCCGACGGGGTGGACGAGGAGGCCGCGCGGGTTCCGCACCAGCGTCAGGTCATCGCGGCCGGCGGGGCGCCCGACCTGCGGGTCGTCGGCGCTGCGCGGACCGGCCTTGAGGACGAGCCTTCGGAGGACGCGGGTGCGGGCGAGCTGCTCGAGGTCGTCGGCCGCCTCGTCGACCGGGCCCGGGAGGCCGGTGCGCTGCGTGCCGATGTCACGGTGGCCGATGTGCTGCTGGTGATAGCGACGGCCGCGCCCGCGCTGCCGGACGCGGCGCAGCAGGCGGCGGCTTCCGCCCGACTGCTCGACATCCTGCTCGAAGGACTGCGGTCCCGGACGGCGTAACTCCGGGGACGGTGCGGTTCAGGTCGGTTGGCCGGGGCGCCCGGGACGTGAGGTTCGCGGACCGGGTGGCTCGGCCGGCGGGTGGCTCGGCCGGTGAGTGGGGCGTCCGGTGAGTGCTCGGCTGGTGAGTGCCTCGCCTCAGCCGGTGAGTGGGGCTTCGGGCCGGTGGGAGGGGCTGTCCTGGTGATGGGCGTCAACCGGCTCTTTCCTGGAGGGTCTCGCTCGAACGGGTGAGGGTCCGTACGGCGATTCGTCAGGGCTTGCCCGGATGAGTGGAAGGTGTGGAGACCGGTTCGGCGCGTGCCCGCCGTGTGACACGCTGGATCGGTGTACCGGTTGAGTGTGTCGTGCGAGGGCCTCCGCGATGAGCGTTGACGGGCGGGAAGAGCCACACGGTGGCGCCGGCGGCGAGGTCGACGCGGGCAGCCTGCCCGCACGACAGGTCCCGGCGCAGCGCGAACCGGGCGGCCGGCACGCCGCCGGGTCGAGCGGGGAACTTCCGCCGTCCGACGGGGACTTGATCGCGCGGATGCGCGGGGGCGACGACGGAGCCTACGAGGAACTGTTCCGCCGCCACTCGGAGGGCGTGCGCCGCTATGCCCGTACCTGCTGCCGCGACGCGCACACCGCCGACGATCTGACCGCCGAGGTGTTCGCGCGGACCCTCCAGGCCGTACGCGGCGGGGCGGGTCCGGACCAGTCGGTGCGCGCCTACCTGCTGACCACCGTGCGCCGGGTCGCCGCCGCCTGGGCGAAAACGGCGAAGCGGGAGCATCTGGTCGAGGACTTCGCGCTGTTCGCGGAGCAGGCGGCCGGGTCCGGCGACGGCTCGGTCGGGCTGCCCGTTCGAGCGGGGGACGACACCCTCGAACTCGGCGCCGATGTACGGGCCATGCACGAGGCCGAGCAGACCCTCGCGATGCAGGCCTTCCGGAGCCTGCCCGAGCGGTGGCAGGCCGTGCTGTGGCACACCACCGTCGAGGAGGCCTCGCCGAGCGCGATCGCCCCGCTCTTCGGGCTGAGCGCGAACGCCACCGCGGTACTGGCCAGCCGGGCCCGCGAGGGCCTCAAGCAGGCGTACCTCCAGGCCCATGTGAGCACCGCGCTGAGCTCCGGCGGGGACTGCGCCCGCTACGCCGACCGGCTGGGGGCGTATGCCCGCGGGGGCTTGCGGATGCGGGCCGAGCGGGGACTGCGCAAGCACCTCGAGGAGTGCGCGCGGTGCCGGCTCGCCGCAGGTGAGCTCAAGGACGTCAATGCGGGCATTCCCGCGCTGCTGCCGGTCGCCGTCATCGGGTGGTTCGCCGCCGGGTACGCGGCCAAGGCGGCCGGAGTGGTGGCCGGTGGGGCCGTCGCCGCAGGTGGTGCCGGGGCCGCTGCCGCAGCCGTGGGCGGGTCGACGGCCGGGGCAGGTGCCGGAGCCGGCGCCGCCGGGGCCGGGGCCGCCGGTGGAGCCGCTGGTGGAAGCGGGGCCGGCGGGGTCGGCGGAGCCGTGGCTTCGGAGGGGCTGGGGTTGCCGGCCAAGGCTGCCATCGCCGCCGGGGTCGTGGTGGCCGCGGCCGCCGGCGTGGTGTTCGCGCTGGCCGGTGACGACACCGCTCCGACCGTGCGCGCGAACCCCGCTCCGGGGGTGGCCGTGCCGGTGCCGCGGAGTCCGGCCTCCGCCGCGCCGGAGCCCGGCCCGTCGCAGGCGCAGCCGTCCGCGGCACGGGGATCCGTACCGCCCCCGAAGAAGCAGACGCCCGGGCCGCCGCCGGCCCTCGCACCGGCCGTGCCGGAGCCTTCCCCGAGCCCGGAGCGGTCCTCGCCCGCGCCGAGTCCGAGCCGGGTCCCGAGTCCGAAGCCGAGCCCCACGCCGAGTCCGGTACCGACGCCCAAGCCGACGCCGCCCAAGCCGCCGCAGGCACCGCAGGGGTTCCGGCTCACCTCCCTGGGCCAGTCCGCGTACGGGAACCACGACGGCCCCGAGATCGAGACCTGGCGGAGCAGCTGGGTGTGGCAGCGCTGGGGGCCGATGATCGGCGGACAGCGCTTCTCGCACGGGATCACGGTCAATTCCCGTTCCTCCGTGGAGATCACCCTCAACCGGAGCTGCGTCAGCTTCTCGGCGCGGGCCGGTGTGGACGGCATGTCGCTGCTCACGAACGGCACGGTCCGCTTCTCCGTGTACGCGGACGGGCAGCGGCTGTGGCAGTCCCGGGCCCTGGGCTACGAGGACCCGGCGGCGAACGTGTCCGTCTCCCTCTCAGGGCACAAGACGCTGCGCCTGGTCGTGGAGCGCGCCGAGGGCGGCCGCCTGCCGACGCTGGCGAGCTGGGCCGACTCCGTCATCAGCTGCCGCTGAGCCCGGCCCCGGGGCGTCGGCGCAGCGTGTCAGGACAGGGCCGGGCGCCGGAAGGGGACTCCGGTGGGGACGGCTCTGCGGCGGGGCGTGGAGGTGCCGGTCCAGCAGGTGCCCCGGCGGGCCAGGAGGCGGCCCAGCCACAGTTCCATCGAGACGAGTTCGGCGATGCCGTCGAGCGGGACCGGGCGGCCCTCCGCCGCGTCCAGCAGGGCCTGGCGGACGACCCGGGCTTCGATCAGGCCCGCGTCCGCCAGCAGGGGGGACGTGAAGAGGGTCAGGAGGTGCGGGAGGGCCGCGCGCAGTCCCAGACGGGTGGCCGATTCGTTCGGGGCGTGGGCCGTCGCACCCCACCCCGGGGGGAGGTCCCGGACCCCGGCCGAGGACAGGACCCCGCGCAGGACCGCCGCCCGGGCGCCGGGTTGGACGCGTAGGGATTCGGGCAGGGCCCGGGCGGCCCGTACGACCTGGTTGTCCAGGAACGGGGCGTGCAGGCGCTGGCTGCGGACCTCCACGGCCTGCTCGAAGACCCGGTGGTCGGCGGCGTGCCGGGCCAGGACGGCGCGGGCCCGGGCCTCCCCGGGGCGCAGCGAGAGGGGAGGCCGGCCCGCGGCGGCGGTGAGGCGGATCGATACCTCGGCCAGGGCCTCGCCCGTCAGCCAGGCCGCCGCCGGGCCCGGCCGGGACCAGGTGAGGGCGGCGAGCGAGGCGTCCACCGGGGAACAGGGACCCGGGGTCGGGACTCCGTCGCGCAGGCGGGCCGCCGCCGCCTCCATGCCGGCGCGGTAGGGCGTACGGGCCAGGCGGCGGGCCGCCGCGTACACGGTGAGGGGGACGAGGAGGGGCACGAGGAGGGAGTCGCCCTCGGACGGCGAGGAGCGGGCCAGGGCCAGGGTGGGCCGCAGCAGGTGGCGTCGGCGCCGGTCGAGCAGGAGGTCGGCGAGCCGGGCGGGGTGGGCGTCGAGGACCTGGCGGGCTCCGTGGCCGGTGAAGTGGTCCGCCGAGCCGGCCGCAAGGCGGCGCCGCTCGCGAGCGGCGAAGACGAGGGAGGGGCCCGGTTCGTCGGTCAGCGGCCCGTCGAGGTCGGCGTACGGGAGGGCTTCCTCGGCGGCGGCCACGACCACGTGGTGCAGGCGGGGGTCGGACGCGATGGCGTGGGCGCGTTCCAGTTCGGGTTCGCGGCCCTGGGGGGTGGCCAGGTCGTTGAAGGTGACGGCGAGGAGGCGTTCCCCGGTGCGGCCGCGGAGGGCGCCCGGTGCCCCGGGGAGGCCGGCGGCGAGCAGGGCGAGGGTCGCGGAGGCGCTGCCTCCGGAGAGGTCGGCGCCGACTCCTGGGACGGGTGCGGGGGCGCCGCGCGCGGCCCGGCGGTCGGCCGGGCCCATTCCGGGGACGGGCCCGGGGTCGTAGGGCAGCGTCTCGGGGGCATGCCGCGGAGCCGTGAGCCGGGCGCGCACCGCTTCGACCAACGCTTCCCGTACGCCCTCCACCGCGAGCGCGGGGTCGGCCGTGGGGGCGGCCACCGCGAGGGAGGCCACCGGCTCGTAGCCGGTGATCTCCCGCGAGCCCTCGCGCAGGATCAGCGCGTGCCCGGGCGGGATCCGGCGTACGCCGACGTACGGTGTGCCGTCGCCCAGCGCCTCCGGGCTGTCGGGGCAGGCCAACAGGGCGGCGAGATGGCCGATGTCGAGCTGCGCCTCGATCAGGTCGGCGAGCGGGAGGGCGGCGGTGGCGTACGCGGTCCCGCTCGCCCAGGGCGTGTAGAAGACGGGCCGGGCGCCGGCCAGGTCGCCGACGACCGTGATGCGGCGGCCGGCCTGCACGACGGCGGTGTAGCTGCCGGGCCACTGGGTGAGGTGGCGCAGCGCGCCGCCGCGGGCGGCGTAGAGCGCGCGGCGCAGTTCCTCGTCGGTGGCGCCGCAGCAGCCGAGGACGGCGAGGCGGGTGAAGGGGTCCGCGGGATCGGCGGTGAGGGTGCGGATCTCGTCCGGCCGCCAGTCGCCGACGGCCCAGAGGGGGTCGGGGTCGCCCCAGAGGAGCTGGGCTCCGACGGGGACGACGGTGCGGTCGGCGTCGGCGGCGCCCGGTTCGTCGGAGTGGCCGGCGTCGGCGAGCCCGCCGCGGACCGGGCCGTCGCCCCATCCGTCGGGGCCCGAGCCGGAGCCGTTCCCGGAGCCGTAGGCGTTCCCGGGGCCGTAGGCCGAGGCCGATCCGTAGCCCGCGCCGGATCCGGAACCGTAGCCCGAGCCGTATGCGCCCTGGTCGGAGGCGTGCGCAGCGCCGTGCCCCGCGACCCGTCCGGCCGTGCCGAAGCTCGCGGCGATACTGCTCCAACCCACCAACCAGCGCACCGCCGCCTCCCCAGCCCGTGGGCACCTGACCGGGGTGCGAACCGCGCGGCCGGCGCTCAGCGCGCGGCCGGAGGGACCCCGGGTGGCTCGGGGTCCATGCTGCCACGAGACAGGCGTGCGGGAGTGGGTAAGGGGGGCGCACGTATAAACGAACACGCCCCGGCCGTGCGGTATTTGGCGTTCCGTTCCGACCGCCCCATAGGTCGGTTTCGGCCATTCTTCGGCCGTACTGGGAGCCCTGTGCGGAGCCCTGCGCGGAGCCCCGCGGGTCCGCCGCCCGGGCCCGCCCGGCGGAGCGCGGCCCGGGGGGCGGGATCCACCCCCCGGACCGTTCCGCCACCCGCGGGGATTGAGGCAGCGGCATCCCCCGGCCCGCCCGGTCCACGCGGCGGGCCGACCCACGCACCGCACATCGAATCGCCGGGCCCCCGCAGCGGCCAGAGCGCACGGCCGGGCGCACGGCCACACGGGTGGAGCACGCGCTGACACGTGCGCCCCGCCCCCGGACGCCTGCCCGACTGTGCATACGGACAACAATCCCGCCATACGGAACAGGAGCCCTTAACGCTTGGGAGGCGGGGAACTACGCTGGGTTTACGAAATGCCGGGCGCCTATGCCCCGGCGGCGTCTGCGTTCCGCGTGTGACGAGGGGTGGCGCATGTCCAGGGAGCTCCGCGAGCCCAATGAGAAGCTCGGCGCCGTCCTCGCCCTCGCGGGCATCAGCAACGCCGGGCTGGCCCGGCGGGTCAACGACCTCGGCGCTCAGCGCGGTCTGACCCTTCGCTACGACAAGACGTCGGTGGCCCGATGGGTGTCGAAGGGCATGGTGCCGCAGGGCGCCGCCCCGCACCTGATCGCGGCCGCCATCGGCGCGAAGCTCGGCCGGCCCGTGCCGCTGCACGAGATCGGGCTCGCGGACGCGGATCCGGCGCCCGAAGTGGGGCTTGCCTTCCCGCGCGACGTCGGCGCGGCCGTGCGCTCGGCCACCGACCTCTACCGGCTCGACCTCGCCGGCCGGCGCGGAGGAGGCGGCATCTGGCAGTCGCTCGCCGGTTCCTTCTCGGTGTCGGCGTACGCGACGCCGGCCTCGCGGTGGCTGATATCTCCCGCCGACAGCTCGGTGGCGCGCGAACCGGTAGTACGCGAACCGGTGCCGGGCGCGGCCCCGCCGGAAGGCCTTCCGGCGCCGCCCGGCGCCCACGTCGGGGGTGTGCCCGCCCAGCCTCCACGTGAAACGCCACCGCCGCCCGCTCCGTCCGCACCCGACGCCGGGGTCCCGCAGCGCGTGGGCCACAGCGATGTGACCAAGCTGCGCGAGGCCGCCGAGGACGCCCGTCGCTGGGACTCCAAGTACGGGGGCGGCGACTGGCGTTCCTCGATGGTCCCCGAATGCCTGCGGGTGGACGCGGCGCCGCTGCTGCTCGGCTCCTACACCGACGAGGTGGGCCGCGCGCTCTTCGGCGCCACCGCCGAACTGACCCGGCTGGCCGGTTGGATGGCCTTCGACACCGGGCAGCAGGAAGCCGCCCAGCGGTACTACATCCAGGCGCTGCGCCTGGCCCGCGCCGCCGCCGACGTACCGCTCGGCGGGTACGTGCTGGCGTCGATGTCCCTGCAGGCCACCTATCGGGACTTCCCGGACGAGGGCGTGGACCTCGCGCAGGCCGCCGTCGAACGCAACCGGGGCCTGGCGACCGCGCGGACGATGAGCTTCTTCCGCCTCGTCGAGGCCCGGGCGCACGCGAAGGCGGGCGATTCGGTCGCCGCCGGGGCCGCGCTGCGGGCCTCCGAGGGCTGGCTGGAACGGGCCCGGGACGGCGACGCCGATCCGACCTGGCTGGGCTTCTACTCGTACGACCGCTTCGCGGCGGATGCGGCCGAGTGCTACCGCGACCTCAAACTCCCGCGCCAGGTAAGGCGTTTCACGGAACAGGCACTGTCCCGGCCGACGGAGGAGTACGTACGATCACACGGGCTGCGGCTCGTCGTGAGCGCGGTGGCCGAGCTGGAGTCCGGGAACCTCGACGCGGCGTGCGCGGCGGGGACCCGGGCGGTGGAGGTCGCGGGGCGGATCTCGTCGGCCCGGACGACGGAGTACGTACGGGACCTCCTGCACCGGCTGGAACCGTACGGAGACGAACCGCGCGTCGCCGAACTGCGCGAGCGGGCCAGGCCTCTGCTGGTAACCCCGGCATAGGCCCCGCGTGGCCCCGTTGTCAGTGGCGGGGTGCACTATGCAGGGGTGGGAGGTGTCAGTGTGGGCGGCGTGGGCGGCATGGGCAGGCTGGACTGCGATGTGCTGGTGATCGGAGGCGGGATCGTCGGCCTGTCGACGGCGCATGCCCTCGCGGGGCTCGCTCCGGGGACCCGGGTGGTCGTCCTGGAGAAGGAGGACGGCCCCGCCCGGCACCAGACGGGCCGCAACAGCGGCGTGATCCACAGCGGGATCTACTACAAGCCGGGCTCCCTCAAGGCCCGCTTCGCGGTGCGCGGCGCGGCCGAGATGGTCAAGTTCTGCACGGAGCACGGCATCCCGCACGAGGTGACGGGCAAGCTCATCGTCGCCACCGAGCGGGACGAGCTGCCGCGGCTGCACGCGCTCGTGCAGCGGGGCCGGGAGAACGGCATCCCGGTGCGGGAGCTGGGGCCGACGCAGATCTCGGAGTACGAGCCCGAAGTGCGCGGGCTCGCGGCGATCCACGTCGGGACCACGGGGATCGTGGACTACGGACGGGTCGCGCAGCAGCTCGCGGAATCCTCGGGGGCGGAGATCGTCTACGGCGGCGCCGTCGAGCTGATCTCGCGGCGCGCGGCCGGCGTGGCGGTGCGCACGAGCAGTGGTGTGGTGGTGCGCGCGCGGGTGCTGGTGAACTGCGCAGGGCTGCAGTGCGACCGGATCGCGCGGCTGGCCGGGGACGACCCGCAGATGCGGATCCTGCCCTTCCGGGGCGAGTACTACGACCTGGCCCGGCCCGATCTGGTGCGCGGGCTGGTCTATCCGGTGCCGGACCCGGCGTTCCCCTTCCTCGGCGTCCACCTGACCCGGGGCATCGGGGGTGGGGTCCACGTCGGGCCGAACGCGGTGCCGGCGCTGGCGCGCGAGGGGTACGGCTGGGGCGTGGTCCGGCCGCGGGACCTCGCGGACGAGCTGGCCTGGCCGGGATCCTGGCGGATGGCCGCGCGGCACTGGCGGTACGGAGCGGGTGAGGTGCGGCGGTCGCTGTCGAAGGCGGCGTTCGTCGAGGCGGTACGGAGGCTGCTGCCGGCGGTGCGCGCGGAGGACCTGGTGCCCGCGGCGGCGGGGGTGCGGGCGCAGGCCGTGCTGCGGGACGGGGGGCTGGTGGACGACTTCCTGATCCGGGAGGGGGAGCGGACGGTGCACGTGCTGAATGCGCCTTCGCCTGCGGCGACCGCTTCGCTGCCGATCGGGCGGGAGATTGCCGGGCGCGCGCTCAAGTCCCTGCGCAGCGCGTAGCCCTGCGGGGCTTGGCTCCGGGGCGAGGCCGGATCACCGCTGCGCGGGGCTGTCCCCCGCCCCCGGAGCGTGGCTGCGGGTGCGCCACTGCGCGGGCTGCCCCCTACCCGCCCTTCGCCCGTTCCCCGGGGCTGCGCCCCGGACCCCGCGCCTCACACGCCGGCGAGGCTGGGTTTGCCTGCGCATGCGGGCAGGCGGCCGCACAGCAGGTGGGGGCGGGCGCGCGTAGAATCCGGGGATTGTGTCTGAGTCTCTGAGTCCCCAGAATCCCGCCGCCGAGCCCGCGCCGGAGGCGACCTCCACCTACGTGCCCCCGAAGTGGCGTACCGAGCCGCGGTTCCCCGACGGGCCCGCGCCCGATCCGGCGGGTTCGCACCACGAGCGGCGGATCCGGAGCTTCCAGCCCCGTCGCAGCCGGGTGACCACCGGGCAGGGCGAAGCCCTGAAGCGGCTCTGGGGGACCTGGGGGCTCGACATCGACGGGCACGACGTGATCGATCTCAAGGAGATGTTCGACGGGCTTCCCGTCGTGCTGGAGATCGGCTTCGGCATGGGCGAGGCCACCGCGCAGATGGCCGCCGCCGACCCGGGCACCGGAATCCTGGCCGCCGACGTGCACACCCCCGGGCAGGGCAACCTCCTCGCCCTCGCCGAGCGGAACGGGCTCGAGAACGTGCGCGTCGCCAACGGCGACGCCATCATCCTGCTCCGCGAGATGCTGCCCCCGGACTCCCTCGCTGGGCTCCGCGTGTACTTCCCGGACCCCTGGCCCAAGGCCCGCCACCACAAGCGGCGCCTGATCCAGCCGGAGTTCCTCGCGCTGGCCGCCACCCGCATGGCGCCCGGGGCGATGCTGCACTGCGCGACCGACTGGGAGCCGTACGCCGAGCAGATGCTCGAAGTGCTCACGGCCCAGCCGGAGTTCGAGAACACCCAGGCCGACGGCGGTTACGCGCCGCGCCCCGACTTCAGGCCGCTCACCCGCTTCGAGGGGCAGGGCCTCGACAAGGGACACGTCGTACACGATTTGCTGTTCCGGCGTACCGGTAACGCCTAGAACCGAGGACATCACTCCGCGTGTCGGGTCCGCTCGGTAGAGTCATCATGTGCCCCGAGCGACCCGGCCGCCCAGGCTGTTGCACCGCGTGCCGCGTACTGCCGGCGCCGTGCGCACGTACGCACTCGTCGCGCTGCTCGGCGTCTGCGGCATCGCGATCCTGGAACTCGTACGCGAACAGACCGGTACGCCCGGGTTCTTCGTCGGTCTGGGCCTGGCCCTGCTGCCGGTGGCGCCGCTCGTGGCGGCGTTCCGCTGGGTGGGGCGGGCCGCGCCCCACCCGTGGGCGCAGGTGGCGTTCTGCTTCGGCTGGGGGGCGTGCGCCGCGGCGCTGATCGCCATACTGGCCAACAGTTTCGCGACCCAGTGGATAGCCGCGGCCACCGCCGATCCCTCCTACGGCGACCAGCTCGGCTCGGTGGCGATCGCCCCGGTGGTCGAGGAGAGCGCCAAGGCGGCCGCCCTGCTGCTGGTGTTCCTGTTCAGGAGACGCCAGTTCAGCGGTCCCTCCGACGGTTTCGTGATGGCCGGTTTCACCGCCACCGGCTTCGCCTTCACCGAGAACATCCTCTACCTCGGCAACGCCTTCGACGAGGACGTCGAGAACGGCACCGGGGTGCTGAACTCCGTGACGGCGGCCACGTTCTTCGTCCGGGGCGTCATGTCCCCCTTCGCCCATCCGCTGTTCACCGTGGCCACCGGCCTCGGTTTCGGCGCCGCCGCGCTCGCCGTGCGCCGTACGCGCAGGATCGGTTTGCCGCTGCTCGGCCTCGCCTCGGCCATGGGGCTGCACGCGCTGTGGAACAGCTCCTCGGACCTGGGCGAGTCCGGGTTCTACGTGGTCTACGGCTGCGTGATGGTCCCGGTGTTCGGGCTGCTGGCCTGGCTGGCCGTGTGGATACGGCGCCGCCGACTGCGGGCCGTCGCCGGGGAGCTCGCCGTGTACGCGGCCGCCGGCTGGCTGGGCCCGGCCGAGGTGCCCGCGCTGGTCTCGATGCCCGCGCGCTCCCTGGCCCGCGCGCTGGCCCGGAGCACCGGGGGCCGGCCGGCGGGACGGGCGGTCGCCTTGTACGAGGCCGATGCCGCGGAACTGGCTCTGCTACGTCACCGGGCGCGCAGCGGCGGCCCGGACCGGGAGCCGGACTTCGCGGGGCGGGAGCGGGAGCTGCTGCGCCGGCTCTGGCTGCGCCGCGCGACGGCGGGCCCGGCACTGTCCCGGGCCGCGGTGCTGGAGGAACTCCTCCCGCCCTGCTTCGACCCCCTGGGCCCGATCGGCCCGATCGACGGGCCGGCGCCGGGACTCGTACCGCGACCTAGACGTTCAGGCCCCGTGCCGTCAGCCATGACAGCGGGTCCACCGTGACGCCGCCCTGGCGGACTTCGAGGTGGAGGTGGGGGCCGGTGACGTTGCCGGTCGCGCCGACCCGGCCGATGGTGTCGCCCCCGGCGACGGAGCCGCCGGTCACCGACATCGAGGACAGGTGGCAGTACCAGATCTCGGTGCCGTCGGGGAGTTCCAGCACGATGCGGTAGCCGTACGCCCCGGACCAGCCGGCCGAAATGATCTTCCCGCCGCCGACCGCCTTGACGGGGGTGCCGGTCGGGGCGGCGAAGTCGAGGCCGGTGTGGTGGCCGGAGGACCACATCGAGCCGGAGTCGCCGTAGTGCGAGGTGAGGGTATAGGCCGAGGTGGGCAAGAAGAAGGCTCCGGCCGACCGGGCGGCGCTCTCCGCCTTGGCCTTGGCCTCGGCGGCCTCCTTGGCCTCCTGCGCCTGGCGCGCTTCCTCGGCGGCGGCCTTCTCGGCCGCCTCCGCCGCCGCCTTCTCGGCCGCTTCCTTGGCCGCCTGCGCATCGCGGGCCTGCTGGGCCGCGGCTTCCTGCGCCACCCGCTCGACTTCGGCCCGCTCCTGGGCCGCGGCGGCCTCCTGCTGGGACTCGGCCTGCTGGAGGATGCGGCTGCGCAGCAGCTCACCCGCGTCGGAGCGGCGGTCGGCCTGCTGCGGGATGATCCCCGACCGGGCCGGCTCGGCGGTCCGCGTGGAACCACCGTCGGAGTCCCCGGCGGACCGGTCCGCGCCGCCCAGGGCCTCCGGGAGATCGGGCAGGGGCGGCAGCGAGGGCAGGGATATGGCGACCTGGGGCCGGTCCTGCGCGGTGGCGATGCCTCCCGCGCCGACCGCGGCGATCACGCCGACGCCGAGAACCGTGGAGGAACGGGCCAGTCCCCCGCGCTGCTTGAGCACGCGGTGCTTGCCGCGGGGCGGCCGGGCCGAGTCCTCGGTGGGGTTCCACTCGCCCCAGGCACCGGCGGTGGGCTGCTCCTGGACGTCGATGCCTTCAGGGGCAGGCGAGTTGGAGGCCACCGGGGCACACTCCTCATGGGCGAGCACGCGCACGGTGCCGTCTCTTGCGACGGCTGGGACGACCGCTCTGCGTTATCGAACGGTAATAGAGAAAGGGGAGTGATTCCAAGCAGTTGCGATTGATCGTTAGCGACAATCAGCCACTGCCCGCGCAGCTCTGGCCATGACTTCTCGCCACACTCGGGGACCAACTCGGGCAAAAATCACCCCCCTCTCCCACCCCTCACGCCACATCTTCACATTGACGGTCCGTCAGCTTGCTTGCCGAGCGCGCCTCTTCGGTCACGCTCCGTTCCCCTTCGCGACCACCCGCACCGTCCGCCGCCGGTTCGGCTGCCGCGCCCCGGGCCTGGCCACCGCCAGCAGGGCCATGTCGTCCGTCGCCGCGCCGCCCGTGTGCCGGCGGACATCGGTGGCGAGCGCGCTCAGCAACTCCTCGGGCCCGGGGAAGACCCGCCCGCGCAGCCGGGCCGCCGGATCGTAGAAGGCCCCCGTCCCGTCGCGGGCCTCGGTCAGCCCGTCCGTGTACAGGAGCAGCGTCGCGCCCTCCGGGAAGGGCCACTCCTGCACCCGGTCCGGCCAGCCGCCCAACTCCCCCATGCCCAGCGGCAGCGCCGGCTCGGCGGGGGGCAGCTCCACGAGGCCGCCGTTCGCGTACAGCAGCAGCGGTTCGGGGTGGCCACGGTTGACGAGCCTCAGCAGTCCGGCGCCCGGCGGGATCTCGCCGAGCACGCACGTCGTGAACCCCTCCACCGCGTCCAGGCTGTCGCGCCGGTTCCCCTCCCGGGCGAGCGCCCGCTCCAGCCGCCGTGCCACCCCCTCCAGGGTGGGCTCGTCCTCGGCCGCCTCCCGGAACGCCCCGAGGACCACGGCCACCGCCTCGACCGCCCCGAGCCCCTTCCCCCGTACGTCGCCCACCGCGAGGCGCACCCCGTACGGGGTGTCCTGGACGGCGTAGAGGTCGCCACCGATGAAGGCGTCCGCCTGCGCGGCCTCGTACGAGGCCGCGACCTGGAGGCCCGCGATCCGGTCGGCGGGCGTCGGCAGTACGGCGCGCTGGGCCGCCTCGGCGATCCCGCGCGCGGAGGCGAGTTGCTCCGTACTGCGCCGCACGACGATGTTGATCAGCGTGGCCAGCCCGGAGACGGTGAGGACGGTGGCCAGCTCGGTCATGGCCTCCACCTTGAAGGTGGTGCCGTTGAAGATGTGCAGTACGACCACGGCGAAGGTGGACAGGATCCCCGTGAGGACGGTCGCCCGGAGCGTGAACAGCGGGGCCGCGATGAGCGGAGCGGCGGAGAAGAAGGGGGAGCCGGTGAAGCTGGGCGGGGTCAGCACGTCGAAGAGGAAGCCGAGGACGATCAGGGTGCCCGGGAGCATCTTGACGATCCGGCGGACCACGGCGCTGCCGGCGACCGCGCCGAAGACGCGCTCGCCCCTGCCCTGCCGGCCCAGCCCCACCACGCTGCTCTCCTGCCGCCCGGTCCGCCTCGCCCCCCAAGGCTGGGGGCAGGAGGGCCCGTACGGCGACCCGGACAGGACCGTCCGAGTGACGGGACGCGCCCCACGGATACACCGGACACACGGAAACGACGAAGGCCCGGTCCCCCAAAGGGGACCGGGCCTTCGTACTGAGTAGCGGGGGCAGGATTTGAACCTACGACCTCTGGGTTATGAGCCCAGCGAGCTACCGAGCTGCTCCACCCCGCGTCGGTAAACACAACTCTACGCCATCCGGGGGGAGCCCCCCGCCAATTACCGCCCGCACCACCCACACATAGGGCATCACCGCAGGTCAGAGCCCTGAAACCGGCCGATCGGCGGCACTCCGACCCCTCCCGGGCACCCCGAACAGCACCCCTAACTCCGCCTCGACTCCGCCTCCGCACCCCTCTGACTCCCCTTCAGGACACAAAAACGCCCCACCCGGCGGACCGGGTGGGGCGTTGTGAGCTGTAGGCCATGTCGGACTCGAACCGACAACCAACGGATTAAAAGTCCGCTGCTCTGCCAATTGAGCTAATGGCCCTCGGCGTGCTCACCCCAGAGCATAGCCGCAGAGCGCGGGGCAGCCGATCGTAAATCGGCTGTCCGGCCCGGGGATGTCGGTACGGGCTTCGTCTCGTGGTTCCCGCCCCTGGAGTTCGGGGCCTCATGGCGCCAGTGGTCCCCGGCTTCGCCGTGCCCCCGGGCACAAAGTCTGCGGAGCCTGGCATCAACGGCACAGGGCCCCAACGACGGTGTCGTTGGGGCCCTGTGTCAATCAGTCAGTTCAGACTGCGATCAGTCGTTGCGCTTCCAGCGCGGCTTGTCGTCGCGACGGCCGCCGAAGGAGGAGCCGCCGGTCGAGCCGGTGGGACGGTCGCCGCCGGAGCGGAAGCCGCCGCCGGCCGGACGGTCGCCGCCGGAGCGGAAGCCACCGGTCGGACGGTCGCCGCCCGAGCGGAAGCCGCCACGGTCGCCGCCCCCGCCGCCGCGGACCTCACGGTTTCTGCCACCCGAGGGGCGGTCGTCACGACGGAAGCCACCACCGGTGGGACGGTCGCCGCCGGAGCGGAAGCCGCCGCCGGCCGGACGGTCGCCGCCGGAGCGGAAGCCACCGGACGGACGGTCGTCGCGGCGGAAGCCGCCACCGGTCGGACGGTCGCCGCCCGAGCGGAAGCCGCCACGGTCACCGCGGTCGTCACGGTTGAAGCCACCCGAGGGGCGGTCGTCACGACGGAAGCCGCCACCGGTGGGACGGTCGCCGCCGGAGCGGAAGCCGCCGCCGGCCGGACGGTCGCCACCGGAGCGGAAGCCACCGGACGGACGGTCGCCACCGGAGCGGAAGCCGCCACGGTCGCCGCCACGGTCACCGCGGTCGTCACGGTTGAAGCCACCCGAGGGGCGGTCGTCACGGCGGAAGCCACCACCGGTGGGACGGTCGCCGCCGGAGCGGAAGCCGCCACGGTCGCCACCGCGGTCACCGCGGTCGTCACGGCGGAAGCCGCCACGGTCGCCGCCACGGTCACCGCGGTCGTCGCGACGGTTGTCACGGCGCTCGTAGTTGCCACGGTCGTCACGGCTCTGGAACGCGGGGCGCTCCTCGGCGACCGGCTCGGCCACGGCAGCCGCGACCTCGGCCTCGGCGGCCTCGACCACCTCGGCGACAGCGGCCTCCGGGTCCTCGCCGCGCTCACGTGCGGAGCGGGCGACCAGGCGGTCGGCCTCCTCGCGCAGCTCGACGGCACGGCGCGACAGGCGCTCGAGCTGCTTGGTGAGGTCGGCGACCTCGCGCTCGGCCTGCTTCGCGGCGTTGTTCGCGGAGTCGGCCTGGACCTGGGTCAGCGAACGGGCACCGGTGATCTCGGCGACCTCGGGGTCGAAGGCGCCGACGCCCTGGACGATGTGGCGCGAGGCGTCGACGCCCGCGTCCTCCATCAGGCGGAAGATCTGGCGGCGCTGGTGCGGAAGCGCCAGCGACACGACGACACCGGACTTGCCGGCGCGGGCGGTACGGCCCGAGCGGTGCAGGTAGTCCTTGTGGTCGCCGGCCGGGTCCACGTTCAGGACCAGGTCGATGCCGTCGACGTGGATGCCGCGGGCGGCGACGTCGGTGGCGACGAGCGCGTTGACGTAGCCGTCCTTGAAGTCGGCGAGGACGCGGGTACGGGCACCCTGCGTCATGCCGCCGTGCAGCGCGTCGGCCTTCACACCGGACTCGATGAGCTGCTCGGCGATGCGGTCGGCGCCCAGCTGGGTGCGGACGAAGATGATGGTGCGGCCCTTGCGGGCGGCGATGGCGGCCGTGACCGGCGCCTTGTCCTTCGGCTTCACGACGAGGACGTGGTGCGTCATGGTCGTGACGTTGCCCTGCGCGCTGTCGACCTCGTGCGTGACGGGGTTGGTCAGGTAGCGCTTGACCAGGGTGCCGATCTCGTTCTCCATGGTGGCGGAGAAGAGCATGCGCTGGCCGCCGCCGGGGATCTGGTCGAGCAGCTCGGTGACCTCGGGCAGGAAGCCCAGGTCCGCCATCTGGTCGGCCTCGTCGAGGACCGCGACCTGGACGTTCGCCAGGGAGCAGGCGCCACGGTTGATGATGTCGCGCAGACGGCCCGGGGTGGCGACGAGGACGTCGACACCGCGCTCCAGAGCGAAGATCTGGTTGCTCATGGAGGTACCGCCGCAGACGACCTTCATCTTGAGGCCGAGCACGTCGCCGTAGGGCTGGAGAGCGTCCGCGACCTGCATCGCGAGCTCACGCGTCGGCGTCAGGATGATCGCGCGGGGCTTCTTCTTCTCGGTGTGCCCACCGGCCAGCGAGGCCAGGGTCGGCAGACCGAAGGAGAGGGTCTTGCCGGAGCCGGTGCGGCCACGGCCGAGGATGTCCTTGCCGGCCAGGGCGTCCGGGATGGTCGCGGCCTGGATCGGGAAGGGCGCGGTGACGCCGTTCTGCGCGAGCTTGCGCACGATGCCGTCCGGCAGACCGAGGTCGCCGAAGGTAAGGGTGGGCTCGGCGTCGGCGTCGTCCTCGGACGCGGCGTCGTCGAAGTCTTCGGTGGAGTCCTCGAAGGAGTCGTCGGACTCGTGGTTCGTCACGTCGGCCTCGAGGGCCTCGATGATCTCGTCGGTGACTACGGCCTCAAGGGCCTCGGTGACCGCGAGGGTCTCGGCGTCGACGATCTCGTTGGAGTCGTTCTCGGGCATGACGGAACGGTCAGAACTGGAAATGGACATGCGAAATGCGAAACCTTCCGGAGTCTCGGCACGCGCCCAAACTCCGTGAATTCGCAAATCGACCGCCTCAATGCGGTCAGCCACGGCTGGGGAGAGTACGCGCCACGCGGCGCTCTTCGGAGTCGGCGCCGGGCAATGGGATCAAACGATCTATAACCATACGCACCCTCCCCGGGGTCTGGCAAGTCGCTCCCCCAAAGAAGGCGCTGACCTGCGGAAACGCCATCCGCCCACCAGGCCCTGGCGGGCGGATCGCGCCGCGGCCGAGCCGGTTTCGGGCCTACGGCTGCCCGCCCGGCTCGCCCGTCGGGTCCGGCTTCGGAGGCTCCGGACTCGGTGTGGGTTCCGTCACGGGCGGCGGGGAGACCGGCGGGGCGGGGCTCGGCGGTTCCGGGGTCGGGGAGGCGGGCTGGCCGCCCCCGGAGGCGCCGCCTCCGCCGGACCCCGACCCGGAGCCGGAACCGCCCGCCGGGGGCTGCTGGGGCCCCTGGCCGCCCGCTCCGCCGCCCGGGCCGGCCGATGGTGAGGGGGCCCCTGGCGGTCCGGCCGGCGCGCCCGGGCTGGGGGAGGCCCCGGCCGCGCCGGAGGTGGTGCCGGGGCCCCCGGCCTTGCCGTCCTGGTTTCCCGTACCGCCCTTCGAGCCGTGGCCGCCGCCCTGGGTCCCGGCGCCCTTCCCGGACGAGGAGCCTCCGCCGGACTTGCCGCCCTGGACGCCCGTCGACGCTGAGGGCCCGGGCTTCGCGGCGTCCTCCCCGACACTCATGCATCCCGCCGTCGCCGCCACCGCGAGCGCGGCGACGGCGAGGCGAAGCGACCGGGAGGATCGGAGGGAACGGAGGGAAGCGGACAACTGGCGCACGGGGCACCTCCGGAACGCTGGCAAGGGTCCGCGATGAGCGGGTCAATGTGCCCAACTCCCTCTGCCCCGTAAGGGACACGCCCCAGTACGCCCCGGGGGAGACGGGCGGCGCGCCGTCAGGCGAACAGTTGTCCCGCCACCTGGTGGCCGAGCGTGACCCCGCCCAGCCCGACAAGCACCGAGGCCGTCACGTTCGCCGCCGCCAGGAACTTCCAGCCCCGCTCGGCCAGGCGCAGCGTCTCGTAGGAGAACGTCGAGTAGGTGCTCAGCGCCCCGCACAGCCCGGTACCGAGCAGCAGGTTCAGCCGCGAGGAGGCGGCCCCGTCCAGCACCGCCCCGGTCAGCGCCCCCAGCACCAGGGAGGCGGCCGCGTTCACGACGAAGGTGCCCCAGGGGAACACCGAGTCGTGCCGCGCCTGCACCGCGCGGTCGGTCAGGTACCGCAGGGGCGCCCCGACGGCCGCGCCCACCATGACGATCAGCCAGTTCATCCCCGCCCCGCTCCCCGCACGGGACCGTCGCCGACCGCGCGCCGGGTGACCACGGCCGCCGCCCACACCGCGGCCAGCGCCCCGGCCACCGTGAGCCCGGCGTACGCCAGCGCGGTACCGGCCTCACCGGCGTCGAGGAGGCGCGCGAAGTCGACCGCGTAGGTGGAGAAGGTGGTGAACCCGCCGAGCACTCCGACCCCGAGGAAGGGCCGTACGAGGGGATGCGCCGACCGGCCGCCCTCGCTGATCAGCACCATGAGGACGCCGATGAGCGCGCAGCCCGCCACGTTGATCCAGAAGGTGCCCCACGGGAAGGCCCCGGGCGCGGCCGGCCACAGCAGCCCGACCCCGTACCGCGCCGCGGCGCCCACGGCGCCGCCCGCCGCCACGGCCGCGAGGACCCGGCGCTGCGGTTCGGCGCGTTGCGCCGGCACGTGCAGGTCGACGTCCGGGTCGATGGCCTCGGCCCCCTCCGCCGGCCGGGTCATCCGCACTCCGCTTCACAGGTCGCCACCGGGCCATTCTCGCGCTCCGGGTCCCGGCCCGCCGGAAACGAGCCGTCGCAATCGGGGCGCGGCGCGGGAGAATGGCCTCGTGCTGGAGATGACGCGTGACGCGTTCGAAGAGCTGGTGGCCGAAGCGCTGGACTCGATCCCCGAGGAGCTGACCCGGGTCATGGACAACGTGGCCGTCTTCGTGGAGGACGAGCCCGCCTCCGACGACCCGGAACTCCTCGGCCTCTACGAGGGGACCCCGCTCACGGAGCGCGGGGAGTGGTACGCCGGGGTCCTGCCCGACCGGATCTCGATCTACATGGGGCCGACCCTGCGGATGTGCGAGAGCACGGACGAGGTGGTCCACGAGGTCGCCGTGACGGTGGTCCACGAGATCGCCCACCACTTCGGCATCGACGACGAGCGGCTCCACGAACTCGGCTGGGGCTGACCTCCCGGGTCCCGTGCGGGTCTCCTCCGAGCTGCCCCCGGCTCGCCTCCGACCCACCGCGGACCCGCCCGCGGAAACCGTTTTGGCGATCGCCGCCGGGATCCCATATGCTTCTCACGTCCCCGACGCGCTGGAAAGTGCCCGGCGGGCCTTTAGCCCTCATCGTCTAGTGGCCCAGGACGCCGCCCTTTCAAGGCGGTAGCACGGGTTCGAATCCCGTTGGGGGTACGCATTACCGTGTGCGAGACTTGTGCTCGCACATTGCAAGGACCTGTGGAGCAGTTGGTTAGCTCGCCACCCTGTCAAGGTGGAGGTCGCGGGTTCAAGTCCCGTCAGGTTCGCTGAAGCCGGAAACGGTTTCGTGGCTGGGTAGCTCAGTTGGTACGAGCGATCGCCTGAAAAGCGATAGGTCGCCGGTTCGACCCCGGCCCCAGCCACCAGAGAATCGAGAAGGCCCCGTCCATCGGACGGGGCCTTCTTCGTCATTCCCCTTCCGCGCCCGCGCCCGCACCCGTCGCCCGGGCCCGCCGGCGCCACTGCGCCAGGCCCGCGCCCGCCGCCGCCACGGCCACCAGCCCGAGCAGCGCCCAGTCCGGGACCGCGTCCGCCACCGCCTGCACCCGCTGCTCCACCGCGAACGAATCGTCCACGTCCAGCAGCCCCGGCAGGGCGCTCGCCCCGTCGTAAGCCAGGAACAGCGTGCCGAGCAGGACGAAGAACAGGCCCGAGGCGAGCGAGGTCGTGTGCAGTTCGAAGCGGCCCACCGAGAAGGTGCGGCCGCGAAGCCAGCGCCGGCGGCCCAGGTCGAAGCGCTCCCAGAGCAGTGCCAGCACGAACAGCGGCACGGCCATGCCCAGGGCGTACACCGCCAGCAGCAGGCCCCCGTAGACCGGACTGCCGCTGACGGCCGCCACCGTCAGGATGCTGCCGAGGATGGGCCCGGCGCAGAAGCCGGCCAGCCCGTAGACGGCGCCCAGCGCGTACACCGACAGGGCGGTGGTCGGCCGGATCTTCCCCGACAGCTCCGAGATCCGCTTCGAGGCGAAGCCCAGGCCCAGGATCTGGGCGAGGCCGAGCCCGATGATCAGCCAGCCGCCGACCAGCACGAGGGCCTCGCGGTTGCCGTGGAAGAACCGTCCGGCGTACGAACCCGCCGCCCCCAGCGGTACGAGGGTGCTCGCGAGGCCCGCGTAGAAGATCCCGGTGCGTGCGAGCAGCCGGGACGTGGAGTCGATGGAGTACGCGAAGAAGGCGGGCAGGAGCAGCGCGCTGCACGGGCTGAGCAGCGCGAGGAGGCCGCCGAGCAGGGCGGCCAGGTATCCGGCGTCGGTCACTTCGCGGCCGCCTGCGCCTTGGCCTTGGCGATGGCGGCGTCGAAGGCCGCCGGGGGCTGGGCTCCCGCGATGGGCTGCCCGTTGATCAGGAAGGACGGGGTGGAGGTGACGCCGATGCGGTAGCCCTCCTCCTGGTCCTTCGCCAGAGCGGCGGCGGCCTGCTCCCCCGCCATGTCCTTCGTGAAGCGCTCCAGGTCCGGGACCCCGGCCTCCCGCGCCAGTTCGGTCAGCCGCTCAGCGCCGAAGCCCTTCTCCTTGGCGCCCTCGGCGTACGCAGCTGCGTGGAACTGCGCGAAGCGGTCCTGCTGCCCCGCCGCCCAGGCGGCCTTGGCGGCGGCCTCGGAGTCGGCGCCGAAGATCGGGAAGTTGCGCCACTCGATGCGCAGGGTGCCGTCCTCCACGTACTTCTTCACGAGCTCGGGCTCGGTGTCGCGGGCGAACTTTCCGCAGTAGCCGCACTTGAAGTCGGAGTACTCGATCAGGACGACGGGGGCGTCGGCCGGGCCGGCGGCGAGCTTGTCGCCGGACTCGCGGCGGGCCAGGGCCTTGAGCTGCGCGGCGGGGTCCGTGGCGGATCCGGCCTCCGGAGCCTCCGGGGAGGACGCCGAGGACGACCGGGGGCTGCTGTCCTCCGGCGCGGTGGCCTGCCAGGAGACGAGGCCGAGGGTGACGGCGGCGAGGGCGACCCCGGCGGAGATCAGCAGGGGCTTGCGGGAGGAAGAGGAGGAAGGGGAGGAAGGGGAAGCGGGCATGCGGGTGCTCCAGAGCTGTGCGGACGTGAGGGGGCGGACCGGGCCGCTGATGCGGCCGGTCCTCCTAGACCCGCATCACGGACAGCTCCAGCAGGGACGGCGCCGACGGTCCGGGCCCGCGTACGGGAACCCGTACGGGTATCGCCCGCGCCGGGACCGCCACCTCGGGCCCGGGCCGCGCGGGCGGGGCCTGGGGCTGCGCCTGGTCGGACCCGGCCCGCACCGGCAGGGCGGGCACGCCGTCCCGGCCGGCGGACCCCGGGCCACAGGCGGGCCCGGCAGGACCGCCAGAGGCGAAGGCTGCGACGGGAGGGGAGCCCGGCTCCGCGGGGTCCGAGGCCCTCACGGCCCCCTGCCCAGTGGCTGCGGGAGCCCCGGCGACCGAGACGGCCGGGACCGCCGCGACCCGGGCGGTCGCCGGGGCCGCCGCCTGGAAGGTTCCGGCCAGCAGGGCCCAGCCCAGGAGTACCGCGAACACGCACCGGAGGCGGTGGCTGCGGGACATCGTGGGCGGCCTCTCGCTGGGACATGGTTGGGGCGTCGCTGGGGACACGTCGGGGTAACGCTCGGGGGACTCGTCCCGAAATGGTACGGGTCAGCCCCACAAATGCGTTCGCCACCCGGCACCTACGGGTGAGATCCTCGACCAGGTATGTCTACTTCCTTCGCCGCCCTGCAGACGCTTCTCGGTGAGATCTCCCTCCGTGACGCGCACCGCCTCGGCCGCCGCCTCGAAGGCGCCCGCCGTATCCGCAAGCCCGAGGCCAAGCAGGCCGTGCTCGACGAGATCGCCGCGGAGGCCGAAACGGCCGCCGCGCGACTGGCCGGCCGCGCCTCGCGGAAGCCCGAGGTCACGTATCCCGAGAACCTGCCCGTCAGCCAGAAGAAGGACGAGATCGCCGAGGCGATACGCGACCACCAGGTCGTGATCGTCGCGGGCGAGACCGGCTCCGGCAAGACCACGCAGATCCCCAAGATCTGCATGGAGCTGGGGCGCGGGGTCCGCGGCATGATCGGGCACACCCAGCCCCGCCGGATCGCGGCCCGCACGGTCGCGGAGCGCATCGCGGAGGAGCTGAAGTCCGAGATCGGCCAGACCGTCGGCTGGAAGGTCCGGTTCACCGACCAGGTGGACCAGGACGCGACCTTCGTGAAGCTGATGACGGACGGCATCCTGCTCGCCGAGATCCAGACGGACCGCGAGCTGCGCGCGTACGACACGATCATCATCGACGAGGCCCACGAGCGGTCGCTGAACATCGACTTCCTGCTCGGCTACCTCGCCACGCTGCTGCCCAAGCGCCCCGACCTCAAGGTGATCATCACCTCGGCGACGATCGATCCGCAGCGCTTCTCCCGGCACTTCGGCGACGCCCCCATCGTCGAGGTCAGCGGCCGGACGTACCCGGTGGAGGTCCGGTACCGCCCGCTCCTCGAGGACGATTCCGAGGACAGCGACCGCGACCAGATCACCGCGATCTGCGAGGCCGTGGACGAGCTCCAGGCGGAGGGTCCGGGCGACGTCCTGGTCTTCCTCTCCGGCGAGCGCGAGATCCGCGACACGGCGGACGCGCTGGAGAAGCGCAAGCTCCGCCTGACCGAGGTCCTCCCCCTCTACGCGCGCCTCTCGCACGCCGAGCAGCACCGGGTCTTCCAGCAGCACACCGGTCGCCGGATCGTCCTGGCCACCAACGTCGCCGAGACCTCGCTGACCGTCCCCGGCATCAAGTACGTGATCGACCCGGGCACCGCCCGCATCTCCCGCTACAGCCACCGCACCAAGGTCCAGCGGCTGCCCATCGAGCGGATCTCGCAGGCCAGCGCCAACCAGCGCAAGGGCCGCTGCGGCCGTACCAGCGACGGCATCTGCATCCGCCTCTACTCCGAGGACGACTTCCTCACCCGCCCGGAGTTCACGGACGCCGAGATCCTGCGCACCAACCTCGCCTCCGTCATCCTCCAGATGACCGCGGCCGGCCTCGGCGAGATCGAGAAGTTCCCCTTCATCGACCCGCCGGACCACCGCAACATCCGCGACGGCGTGCAGCTGCTCCAGGAGCTCGGCGCGCTCGACCCGGACGAGAAGGATCACAAGAAGCGGCTCACCCCGATGGGCCGCCAGCTCTCGCAGCTTCCGGTGGACCCTCGGCTGGCCCGCATGGTGGTGGAGGCGGACAAGAACAACTGCGTCCGCGAGGTCATGGTCATCGCGGCGGCCCTGTCCATCCAGGACCCGCGCGAGCGGCCCTCGGACAAGCAGACGCAGGCCGACCAGAACCACGCCCGGTTCAAGGACGAGACGAGCGACTTCCTCTCGTTCCTGAACATGTGGCGCTACGTCCGCGAGCAGCAGAAGGAGCGCGGCTCCTCCTCCTTCCGCCGGATGTGCAAGCAGGAGTACCTGAACTTCCTGCGGATCCGCGAATGGCAGGACATCTATTCGCAGCTGCGTACGGTCGCCAAGTCCATGGGCATCCACGTCAACGAGGCCGACGCCCCCGAGACGAGCGTGCACGTCTCGCTGCTGGCCGGCCTGCTGTCGCACATCGGGCTGAAGGACACCGACAAGAACGAGTACCTGGGGGCCCGGTCCGCCAAGTTCGCGATCTTCCCGGGCTCCTCGCTGTTCAAGAAGCAGCCCAAGTTCCTGATGTCGGCCGAGCTGGTGGAGACCTCGCGGCTGTGGGCCCGGGTGAACGCCAAGGTCGAGCCGGAGTGGGTGGAGCCGCTCGCCCAGCACCTGATCAAGCGCACGTACAGCGAGCCGCACTGGGAGAAGGACCAGGCGGCGGTGATGGCCTTCGAGAAGGTCACGCTGTACGGGGTGCCGATCGTCGCGCAGCGGAAGATCAACTACGGCCGGATCGACGCCGAGGTCTCGCGCGATCTGTTCATTCGCAACGCCCTGGTCGAGGGTGACTGGCGGACCCACCACAAGTTCTACGCCGACAACCGCAAGCTCCTCACCGAGGTGGAGGAGCTGGAGAACCGGGCCCGGCGCCGCGACATCGTGGTCGACGACGAGACGCTCTTCGACTTCTACGACCAGCGGATCCCCGAACACGTGGTCTCGGGGGCGCACTTCGACTCCTGGTGGAAGCACAAGAAGCGCGACGAGCCCGAGCTGCTCGACTTCGAGCGCGAGATGCTCCTGACGGAGAAGGCGGCCGGGGTCACCAAGGCCGACTATCCGGACTCCTGGATGCAGGGCCGCCTGAAGTTCCGGGTGACCTACCAGTTCGAGCCGGGCGCGGACGCGGACGGCGTGACCGTCCACATCCCGCTCCAGGTGCTGAACCAGGTCACGGACGAGGGCTTCGACTGGCAGATCCCGGGTCTGCGCGAGGAGGTGGTCACGGAGCTGATCCGGTCCCTCCCGAAGCCGATCCGCCGGCACTACGTGCCCGCGCCGAACTACGCGACCCGCTTCCTGGCCACCTCGCATCCGCTGCAGGAGCCCCTGCACGTGACGCTGGCCCGGGAGCTCCAGCGGATGGTCGGGGTGCCGGTCAGCGCCGAGGACTTCGACCTGACCCGTATCCCCGACCACCTGAAGATCACCTTCCGGATCGTCGACGAGCGCCGCAAGAACCTCGCCGAGGCCAAGGACCTGGAGGCCCTGCGGCTCCGGCTCAAGCCGAAGGCCCGCCAGGCGCTCTCGCAGGCCGCCGCGGCCAGCGCCGAGCGCGAGGGCGGCGAGTCGGTGGAGAAGACCGGGCTGACGGACTGGACGATCGGCACGCTGACCAAGGTCTTCGAAACCCGCCGGGCCGGCCAGCCGGTGAAGGCGTACCCGGCGCTCGTGGACGCCGGTACGAGCGTCTCCGTACGCCTCTTCGACACCGAGGCCGAGCAGCAGCAGGCGATGCGGCTCGGCACCCGGCGGCTGATCCTGCTCAACATCACGGTGAACCCGGCGAAGTTCGCCTCGGACCACCTGAGCAACCAGCAGAAGCTGGCGCTGTCGCGCAATCCGCACGGCTCCATCCAGGCGCTGTTCGACGACTGCGCGACCGCGGCGGCCGACCACCTGATCGCGCGCCACGGCGGACCGGCGTGGGACGAGGCGGGCTTCCGCAAGCTCTACGAGGCCGTGCGGACCGACCTGGTGGACACGACCGTACGGACGATCACGCAGGTGCAGCAGGTGCTGGCCGCCTGGCAGGCCTGCGAACGCCGTCTGAAGACCACGGCCAGCCTCGCCCTGGTGGCCAACGTCCAGGACGCCAAGACGCAGCTCGCGGCCCTCGTACCGGCCGGCTTCGTCACGCTGACCGGACTGCGCCGGCTGCCGGACCTGATGCGCTACCTGGTGGCCGTCGACCGGCGGCTCCAGCAGATGCCCACGGGCGTCCAGCGCGACACCACGCGCATGGAGAAGGTCCACGAGATGCGGGACGAGTACCTGTGGCTGCTGGAGCAGTTGCCCAAGGGCAGGCCGGTCCCGGCGGAGGTCACCGAGATCCGCTGGATGATCGAGGAACTGCGGGTCAGCTACTTCGCGCACGCGCTCGGAACGGCCTATCCGATCTCCGACAAGCGCATCGTGAAGGCGGTCGACGCGGCGGCCCCGGGACCCGCTCGGTGATCGAGTTCGACTGCACCCCCTGAGCTGCGGTACAGTCTGATTCGCAGCCGCCCAGCGGCCGCAAATCAAGGACCTGTGGAGCAGTTGGTTAGCTCGCCACCCTGTCAAGGTGGAGGTCGCGGGTTCAAGTCCCGTCAGGTTCGCAAGATCGTCAGGGCCCGCATCCTCTGGATGCGGGCCCTGACGCGTTTCCGGGGCACGACGGCGCCAAAAGGGGGACGGCGGCACCGAAGTACGGGGCGAGGTACGGCCCGAGGTGCCGGCCGGTGCACCGACCGCTGCACGGCCCGTTGGGCCGGACGGCCCACCAGCCCGCCTCACGGGCCCGATTGGGCCCAGCCGCCCCCAGAACCCTCACCAGGCCCTCCACGGCGCACTGAGGGGCGCCTGGAGCCTCGTGCGGGGCCGACGGGGAAACCCGGACCACCCCGGAGCGCCTCGCCTCGCCGCCGCCCGGCCGCCGTCCGCGACCCATCCGCGACCCGTCCGCGACCCGTCCGACCCCACCGCCCCGTCGCGGCTGCGAAATCGCCCGTTCGGATGATGCACTCTGCGCGACACGTCCCTTTACGGGGTGCATTGCCTGATCCACAAGAGTGATCATCTGTGACGGGAGTCACCCCATGTGTTTTTGAGACGCACCCTTTTATGGGACTCCTACGCCCGCTCGATTTTATATGTGCCATTGCACCCACCCCCGCCGGCTCCGCACATCAGCTCGATAACGCCCTGACCAGGGCATAAAAAAGATCGCGCTGGACCCGGCGGAGTCCAGCGCGATCGAACGACTGATGAACCTGTTGGGGCAGGTCCGGCCGTTTCAAAGCTCTGTGGGGCTCATCGGATTGGGGGACCCGATAAACGCCCGGCAATAAGTGGTGCTGCGGAACCTCAGGCCTCGCTGCGCTGCTGCGGAATTCCCGCAAGCAGTGCGCGGACCTCAGCCTCGCGGTAGCGGCGGTGTCCACCCAGGGTGCGGATGGACGTGAGCTTGCCAGCCTTGGCCCAACGGGTGACCGTCTTCGGGTCCACGCGGAACATCGTGGCAACCTCAGCCGGGGTCAGCAGCGGCTCGGCATCAGGGGTGCGAGCGGTCATGAGCGGCCTCCTCGGGAGAACCGAACCATCTCGGTTCTTTCCTCTAAATTCTGCACCTTGGCCCACGTTGCCCGAAATGGACATACGCGGGCCGAGTCGGTTATAGGACGAACGGCTTGTCCTCGGCACTACAACTACACCATCCGTCCAGCCTCGACGGCCAAACCGATGGAATTGCCCTCCGAGGTGTTCATCAGCGGCGGAAGCCGATGGACCGTCCCATAACGGACAGTCACCCCACTGTGACGATCAGTCACAGAGCGATCAGGAGTCGTCAGACCCCCCGTAGAGTGCAATACCGAGCATTCCGCCCTTAGTTGGACGGAAGGAACCCTCCCCGGACTCCTTGTCCTATTTTGGCACGAGGGTAGGGGAAGGGCGCAAGGGTGTAGAAAGTGCGGTCCGTCACGCTTGGGCCAATGGCCCGTATCGGGACGAAGGTCCCGGAACAAAGACCCAAAAGAGGGCATCACGGCCTTGAGCTGGCCGTTCTCTTCCGTGCTCGGCCGATCGGCGGATGGACAGCCGCGTCCGGAGTCGCTACCCGGGTCGCGCAGGTCACTCGGACCGAAACCGGAACCGAACCACTCAATTGGCGAAGAGTCTCTCCCGGACCGCCCGCCACCGCTCCGCCAGGGCCCCGTAAGTCCGCGCAGCCCCGTCCCGGTCCCCGGCCCGCAGGGCCGCGAGCCCCGCCGCCAGGTCCGCCGCCGAGTGGTCGGCCTCGAGCCGGTCCGCCGGCAGGGCGTGCAGCAGCCCGCCGTAGTCCAGCTCCACCATCGAGCGGGGGTGGAACT
The DNA here is from genome assembly GCF_042880975.1 of Streptomyces sp. NPDC058289. Classification (NCBI taxonomy): domain Bacteria; kingdom Bacillati; phylum Actinomycetota; class Actinomycetes; order Kitasatosporales; family Streptomycetaceae; genus Streptomyces; species Streptomyces sp. NPDC058289. The sequence continues at coordinate 88,156 of NZ_JBHVYI010000015.1, read as the reverse complement.
CCTCCAGCCAGCTCCCGACCTCCACCAACCCCTCGGCGAGCATCCCGTAGCCCTCGGCCTCCCGCAGGGTCCGCAGCCCCCGCGCGAGCCGGCGCCGGGCCTGCACCATCGGCGTCCGGTAGCGCAGCCCCTCGCCCGGCGCGTACTCCCGCTCCTCGTCGGCCACCAGCACGAACCAGCGCAGCGGCACCTGCCAGACCCCCGTACGGATCCACGGCCGCGCATCGGGATTGCGACCGCGCCAGAGCTCGTACTCCTCGGTCGCGCGGCGGCGGGCGGCGGCGGGCAGGGCGGCGTCGAGCACCGTGAGCGGGAACTCGGCCTGCAGTTCCTGGAGCGCGAGCCAGCCCCGCAGCCTCGTCCGCCAGGGGCAGACCAGCAGGACCCCGTCGACCTCGGCGGTGAAGGCGTCCGCGCTCTCGTGCGCCGGGACACCGACCACGGGCACCCGTACCAAGTCCACCAGCGACCGTCGCAGTTCGTCCTGGGCGGTCGGGGTGGCCCCGCGCCGGGCGTAGTCGGCCCAGTGGGTGCGCTCGGGCTCCGGGAAGGCCGTCAGCGGCTCGTAGATGCGCAGGTAGGAGGCGTACGGGACGGCGGGGGCCGAGCGGGCGGACGGCAGCCGGGGATCGGGGGATTCGCTCACGCTCTCGTACTCCCCCGCCCCGCCCGGCGCTACTCCGGCGGACGCTCCCCCACATCCCCCTAACCCTTCAGCGTCCCGATCTCCGGACAGGGAGGATCGCGGGGCCCCGGAGGTCTTACGCTGCTCCCAGCACGCCCTCCCCCACCCGCAGGGCGGGCGTCTTTCCCGCCGCATCTCTTCCATGGGAGTCACCACCGTGACCGAAATGACCGACGGCGTCCTGCACACCCTGTTCCGCAGCGAACAGGGCGGCCACGAGCAAGTCGTGCTGTGCCAGGACCGAGCCTCCGGCCTGAAGGCCGTCATCGCGATCCACTCCACCGCCCTGGGCCCGGCCCTCGGCGGTACGCGGTTCCACGCGTACGCCTCGGACGAGGAGGCCGTCCTCGACGCGCTGAACCTCTCGCGCGGCATGTCGTACAAGAACGCGCTCGCCGGGCTCGACCTCGGCGGCGGCAAGGCCGTCATCATCGGCGACCCGGACGTCTTGAAGTCCGAGGAACTGCTGCTGGCCTACGGCCGGTTCGTGGAGTCCCTGGGCGGCCGCTACGTGACCGCCTGTGACGTCGGCACCTACGTGGCCGACATGGACGTCGTGGCCCGCGAGACCCGCTGGGCGACCGGCCGCTCCCCCGAGAACGGCGGCGCCGGCGACTCCTCCGTCCTCACCGCCTTCGGCGTCTTCCAGGGCATGCGCGCCAGCGCCCAGCACCTGTGGGGCGACCCGACCCTGCGCGGCCGCAAGGTCGGCATCGCGGGCGTCGGCAAGGTCGGCCACCACCTGGTCGAGCACCTGCTGGAGGACGGGGCGGAGGTCGTCATCACGGACGTCCGCACCGAGTCCGTGCAGCGGATCCTGGACAAGCACCCGGGCAAGGTGACCGCCGTCGCCGACACCGAGGCGCTGATCCGCGTGGAGGGCCTGGACATCTACGCCCCCTGCGCGCTCGGCGGGGCCCTGAACGACGACTCCGTGCCGGCACTCACCGCCAAGATCGTCTGCGGCGCGGCGAACAACCAGCTCGCCCACCCGGGCATCGAGAAGGACCTCGCGGACCGCGGGATCCTCTACGCCCCGGACTACGTGGTCAACGCGGGCGGGGTCATCCAGGTCGCCGACGAGCTGCGCGGCTTCGACTTCGACCGGTGCAAGGCCAAGGCCTCGAAGATCTTCGACACCACGCTGGAGATCTTCGCACGTGCGAAGGCGGACGGGATTCCGCCGGCCGCGGCCGCCGACCGCATCGCCGAGCAGCGGATGGCGGACGCGCGCAGCGGGGCACGCACCGTCTGACCCTCCCGACCCTCACGGGGCCCTTGACGGGGCTTCTGGGCGGCCCGCCGGGGCGCAGCGAGACGGAACTCACTGCGCTTCGGCGGGTCGCCCGTCAGGAAACGGCTAAAATCGCAGCTGACCAGCGAGGACGGGGCGCCTTGCTGGTACTGCACCGGGGCGCGTCATGCGGGCGGCGTACCGTATGGCCGCGGAAGCAGGTACCGTTAAACCCCTACGGACGGTCTCTCCACGGAGAGCCCGCTCCGAACCATGAACGCGTGTCAGACTCTGGGGCCGTCGAGCCCCGTCACCGAGGGGGTCGAGCCATGGGGCGCGGCCGGGCAAAGGCCAAGCAGACGAAGGTCGCCCGCCAGCTGAAGTACAGCAGCGGCGGGACTGACTTGTCGCGTCTGGCCAATGAGCTGGGCGCATCGCACACGGAACCGCTGCCTGTCAGCGAGCCGGTCGTCGATGACGAGCTTGATGATGATGACGAGGACGACCCGTACGCCAAGTACGCGGAGCGCTACAACAGCGATGACGAGGACGAGGACGAAGAGTCCGGTCCGTCCGTCTACCGTCGCGGTGCTTGACGCGCCCATCGGCGTCGAACTCGCGGTGCGCTGATCCTCAGCAGTGGCACACAGTTTCACATGCACGGAAACCCGGTCCAGGGCATCGCCCCGGGCCGGGTTTCCGTGCTGTTCGCACAGGTGAGAGCCCGTGGGGAGCCGGTGGTGGCCGGCTCCCCGAGCCGATCAGCTCGCGTAGTCACCGGTCATCGTCGCGCCCTCGGCGTGGTCGCCGCGGTCCAGGATCTCGCCCGCGACCCAGGCGTCGACGCCCCGGTCGGCCAGGGCGGTCAGGGCCACGTCCACCGACTCCTGCGGGACCACGGCCATCATGCCGACGCCCATGTTCAGGGTCTTCTCCAGCTCCAGGCGCTCCACCTGACCGGCCTTGCCGACCAGGTCGAAGATCGCGCCCGGGGTCCAGGTCGAGCGGTCGACCGTGGCGTGCAGGTGGTCCGGGATCACCCGGGCGAGGTTGGCCGCGAGGCCGCCGCCCGTGATGTGGGAGTAGGCGTGCACGTCGGCCGTCCGGGTGAGGGCCATGCAGTCCAGCGAGTAGATCTTCGTGGGCTCCAGCAGCTCCTCGCCGAGGGTCCGGCCGAGCTCCTCGACGTGGCCCTCCAGGGACATTCCGGCCCGGTCGAAGAGGACGTGGCGGACCAGCGAGTACCCGTTCGAGTGAAGACCGGAGGACGCCATCGCGATGACGGCGTCGCCCGTACGGATGCGGTCCGCGCCCAGCAGGCGGTCGTACTCGACGACGCCGGTGCCGGCGCCCGCCACGTCGAAGTCGTCCGGGCCCAGCAGGCCGGGGTGCTCGGCGGTCTCGCCGCCGACCAGGGCGCAGCCGGCCAGGACGCAGCCCTCGGCGATGCCCTTGACGATGGCCGCGACGCGCTCGGGGTGGACCTTGCCGACGCAGATGTAGTCGGTCATGAAGAGCGGCTCGGCGCCGCACACGACGATGTCGTCCATGACCATCGCGACGAGGTCGTGGCCGATGGTGTCGTACACGCCCATGCGGCGGGCGATGTCCACCTTGGTGCCGACGCCGTCGGTGGCGGAGGCGAGCAGGGGGCGCTCGTAGCGCTTGAGGGCGGAGGCGTCGAAGAGGCCGGCGAAGCCGCCGAGGCCGCCGAGGACCTCGGGGCGCTGCGTCTTCTTCACCCACTCCTTCATCAGCTCGACGGCGCGGTCTCCCGCGTCGATGTCCACGCCCGCGGCTGCGTAGCTGGCACCGGTGGTCTTCTCTGTCATGACAGGAGAGAGCTTTCGTGTCGTTGCTGCGTGTGGTGCGAGGCCCTGGAAAAGCCTGAAAGAGAAGGCCCCGCGCAGGTTGAGCAGGATGAGGGGGGAGGGGAGGGGCCGCGGTGCGCGGGCTCGTGGGAGCCCGCGTACCGCGGCGTTGCCTCGGGCCCTACGGGCGCCGGAGGGCGTCGGCGGCGTCGGTGCCGCCGGCCAGCTCCGACTCCAGGAGCTGCTTGCCCAGGAGCTGCGGGTCGGGCAGTTCCATGGGGTACTCGCCGTCGAAGCAGGCACGGCAGAGGTTGGGCTTCTGGATGGTGGTCGCCTCGACCATCGCGTCCAGCGAGATGTACGAGAGCGAGTCCGCGCCCAGCGACGTGGCGATCTCGTCGACCGTCATGCCGTTGGCGATCAGCTCGGCCCGGGTGGCGAAGTCGATGCCGAAGAAGCACGGCCACTTCACCGGCGGCGAGGAGATCCGGATGTGGACCTCCGCCGCGCCCGCCTCGCGGAGCATCTTGACCAGGGCGCGCTGGGTGTTGCCGCGGACGATCGAGTCGTCGACGACCACCAGGCGCTTGCCCCGGATGACTTCCTTGAGGGGGTTGAGCTTGAGGCGGATGCCCAGCTGGCGGATCGTCTGCGAGGGCTGGATGAAGGTCCGGCCCACGTAGGCGTTCTTGACCAGGCCGACGCCGTACGGGATCCCGCTGGCTTCGGCGTATCCGACGGCGGCGGGCGTGCCCGACTCCGGCGTCGATATCACCAGGTCGGCATCGGCCGGGGCTTCCTTGGCCAGGCGCCGTCCCATCTCGACACGCGAGAGGTAGACGTTCCGGCCGGCGATGTCGGTGTCCGGGCGCGCCAGGTAGACGTACTCGAAGACACAGCCCTTGGGCTTTGCTTCCGCGAAGCGAGAGGTCCGAAGACCGTTCTCGTCGATCGCGATCAGCTCGCCCGGCTCGACCTCGCGGACGAAGCTGGCGCCGCAGATGTCGAGGGCGGCGGTCTCGCTCGCCACCACCCAGCCGCGCTCCAGGCGGCCGAGGACCAGCGGGCGGATGCCCTGCGGGTCACGGGCGGTGTAGAGCGTGCCCTCGTCCATGAAGACGAGCGAGAAGGCGCCCTTCACCTTCGGGAGGACCTTGGTGGCCGATTCCTCGATGGTCAGGGGCTTGCCGTCGTCGTCCGTCTGGCCGGCCAGAAGGGCGGTGACCAGGTCGGTGTCATTGGTGGCCGCCACCTGGGTGGCACGGCCGTCCTGACGGGGGAGGTCGGCGACCATCTCGGCCAACTCGGCGGTGTTCACCAGGTTGCCGTTGTGACCCAGGGCAATGGAGCCGTGGGCGGTCGCACGGAAGGTCGGCTGAGCGTTCTCCCAGACGGAGGCACCAGTGGTCGAGTAGCGGGCGTGACCGACCGCGATATGACCCTGGAGCGAGCCGAGAGAGGTTTCGTCGAAGACTTGGGAAACGAGGCCCATGTCCTTGAAGACGAGGATCTGGGAACCGTTGCTCACAGCGATACCCGCGGACTCTTGTCCACGGTGCTGCAGTGCATACAGTCCGAAGTAGGTGAGCTTGGCGACCTCTTCACCCGGAGCCCAGACACCGAAGACGCCGCAAGCGTCCTGGGGGCCCTTTTCGCCGGGGAGCAGGTCGTGGTTGAGTCGTCCATCACCACGAGGCACGCCTCCGAGTGTAGGCGAGATCGACCACTGGTCCGAATTGGGGATGCCCGGGAAATGTCACAGCACGCAGGGTGACGAAACCTGTTCGTCTCAATATCCGGATTGCCCTGGTTGACAGTCGCCTGTCGTTTCGTACAAGCTCCGGCTCATGCAGCCTCTCGGTGACCGCACCGTCACCCTCGTCGCGCGCCGACACGTGGACCTCGTCCGTGTCGCCAGCGCCATCTGTCGCTGTTCTGCGTAGCTCGCGCCGCTTTTCCCTTTCTCTTTCTCCTTTCCCCGCTGCTTTCCGTCCGTGCTTTGCTCCGCCGTGCCCTGCGCCGTCCCGCGCTGCCCGGAGCCGGCCCGCGCCGGACGGCCGGCGGGCCCTGCTCTGGAGTACCCGTGACCTCGTACGAACCCAACCTGTCCCGGCGCGCCTTCGGCGGCGCGGTCGGCGCGACCGCGGCCGCCGCGGTGGGGCTGGGCGCCGCCGCCCCGGCCCATGCGGCGCCCGCCGCGGAAGCCCAGCACGCGGGCCCGCAGGAACGGGAGTTCCGGGCCGACCGGGGACGCCGCTCCCGCCGCCCGAACATCCTGTTCATCCTCGGGGACGACCTCGGCTGGGCCGACCTGTCCTCCTACGGCTCCCCGCACATCAAGACCCCGAACCTGGACCGGCTCGCCCGCCAGGGCGTCCGCTTCACCGACGCCTACTCGGGCTCCGCGACCTGCTCCCCGACCCGCTTCAGCCTGTACACCGGCCGCTACCCGGGCCGCACCAAGGGCGGGCTCGCCGAGCCCATCGCGGACAAGTCGGCGGGGCTGGAGCCGACCCACCCGACGCTCGCCTCGCTGCTGCGCGACTCCGGCTACGCGACGGCGCTGATAGGCAAGTGGCACTGCGGCTACCTGCCCGACTACAGCCCGACCAAGTCCGGCTGGGACGAGTTCTTCGGCAACTTCGGCGGAGCCCTGGAGTACTACTCCAAGCTGGGCCTGGGCGGGGAGTACGACCTCTACGAGGGCGACGCCGAGTACAAGGACCTGCGCTACTACACTCGGATCCTGACCGAGCGCGCAAGCGAGTACGTCTCCCGCGACCACGGGGACGAGCCGTGGCTGCTGAACCTCAACTTCACCACCCCGCACTGGCCATGGATCGCCGACGGGGACACCGAGGCGAGCGCCGAGGTCACGCGCCGGATCAAGGCCGGTGACGGTCGGGCCCTGTGGCACCAGGACGGCGGGTCCGTCGAGAAGTACAAGCAGATGGTGGAGGACCTCGACCGCTCGGTCGGCGAGGTGCTGAAGGCGCTGGGGCGCTCCGGGCAGGAGGAGGACACCCTGGTCTTCTTCTCCAGCGACAACGGCGGCGAGCGGTTCTCCTACAACTGGCCGCTCTCCGGCAACAAGGCCTCCCTCCAGGAGGGCGGCATCCGCGTCCCGAACATCGTCCGCTGGCCCGCCCGGCTCGACGGCGGCCAGGTCAGCCACGTGCCGGTCTTCACCCCGGACTGGACGGCCACCCTGCTGGAACTGGCGGGCGCCCGCGCGAACCCGGCGTACCCGCTGGACGGGGTCAGCCTCGCCGGGTACCTGCTGCGCGGCGAGAAGGCCGCCGAGCGGAACCTGTTCTGGCGGGTGCGCGGGGAGCGGGCGCTGCGCCGCGGCGACTGGAAGTACTACCGCGGCAAGACGGGCCGCGACCAGCTCTTCAACCTGGCCGGTGACCTCCGCGAGCAGGCCGACAAGGCGGCCCTGGAGCCGGCCCGGCTGGCCGAACTGCGCGCGGCCTGGGAGAAGACGGACGCGGGGCTGCTGCCGTACCCGGGCTGATCGCCTCCCCGGGTCGGTGACGTGGTCCACAGCCTGTGGAAAGCTGCGGATCATGAGCGATGCGATACCCGAACCCAGTGAGTACGTACGTGGTTTGCCGATCGGCGAGCGGATCCCCTTCCCCGCCGACGGCATCCCGTTCTGGGAGATCTTCCCGTACGAGGGGGACCTGCGGATCAAGGTGCTGGAGGAACCGGTCCTGCCCGAACCGCCCCGCGGCGGCGAGGCCGGGCCGGACACCTGCCGCTCCTGCGCCCGACCGGACTCGAGCTTCCTCTGGACGGACGAGCACTGGCGGCTGCACGGCGAACACGGCGCGCTGCCGGCGGCAGTGATGCTGGTGCCGCGCGGCCATCACGACCTGCTGGACCTGCCGTCCGAGCGGGCGGCCGAGCTCGGCGCGATGCTCCAGCGGGTGGAGCGGGCGATCCGGACGCTGGACGGGATCGCCCGCGTCCATGTGAACAAGTGGGGGGACGGCGGCGCCCACCTGCACCTCTTCCTGATGGCCCGCCCCGAGGGGATGCTGCAGCTGCGCGGCTCCTGTCTGCCTCTGTGGGACGACGTGCTGCCGAAGCTCCCGGACGAGGTGTGGGCCGAGTCCGTGCGCCTGATCGCCGGGGCGATGGCGAAGGACGGCGGGACCACGCACGTCTGAGACCGGAGGTCACTCGACGGCCGAGGCCGCCTTCGCGGTGATGGCGGTGCCCGAACCGGTCGCGGTGAGGGTGAGGGCGTCGCCCTGGATCTTCCAGTCGAGCGGGCCGCTGCCGAAGAGCTCGGTGAGGGTCCGTTCGAGCTCTCCGGGGGCGCCCTCGCAGGCCATCCGGGTGGTGGTGAGGGGGCCGAAGGTGAGCCGGTTCCCCTCGACGACGGCGGTCGCGTTGAAGCGGTTGCAGCCGAGGCTGCCGCTCGCCGTCCCGTCCGCGGCCAGGGTGAAGCGGGCCCGGCCCTCGGCGCCGGCGGGGACCGAGGAGGCGGTCTCCCCCTTGATCAGGGAGTCGACGGTCCACTGCGTGGCGAGGAGCGGGGCGGCGGGCGCCGGGGGCTTCGAGTTCAGGGCGATCGCGTTCCCGTCCGGGGCCTTCAACGTGATCTTCTCCGGGCTCCGTTCCACGGTCAGCGGGCCCCGGAACAGCCGGGCGAAGGCCGTCTCGAACGGCAGGTCGGGGCAGGCCATGTCGGTGTGGGCGCCGGGCGTCACCGTCATGCCGGCCGCCGAGTCGAAGACCACCGCGGCGGTGAAGCCGTTGCAGCCGTAGTTCCCGGTGGCCTCGGCCTCGTGGCCCTTGCCGGGTTCCACGGACAGCCGGGCGGCGGCGGGGGCCGTCAGCGTCTTCCCGTCGACTGTCAGGCTCTCGACCGACCAGGATCCGGAGAACCCGCGGCCGGGGGACGTCCCGGGCGTCCCGCCGCCGTCACCACAGGCGGTGGCGGTGGCGGACAGCGCGAGTACGGCGACCAGGGCGGCGGGGAGGAGCGGCAGCGTACGCATGCCGGTGGGACGCGGCCGGCCCCGAACCGGTTCCCGGATCAGCTCATCAGGGGGAGCAGCGCCGAGAGGTCGGCGCGCTCGCCGCTGGCCCGGACCTGGGCCCCGTCCAGCGCTTCGGCCCAGCTCGTACGGCCCGTGGCGAGCCGGATCCAGGTCAGCGGATCGGTCTCCACCACGTTCGGCGGGGTGCCGCGGGTGTGCCGGGGCCCCTCGACGCACTGCACCACCGCGAACGGCGGGACCCGGAACTCCACCGCCCCGCCCGGAGCCTTGAGCGCGAGGGCGTCGGCGAGCAGCCGGGTGCAGGCGGCCAGGGCCTGGCGGTCCACGGGGATGTCCAGTCCGGTGGCGCGGCGCAGGTCGTCGGTGTGGACGACGAGCTCGACGGTGCGGGTGACCAGGAAGTCGGCCAGGGTCATCGCCCCGATCCACAGGTCCAGCACGCGGCTGCCCGGGTTCGCGTCGAGCGCCTCGGCCAGGCGGGCGCCGGCCCGGTCGTAGAGCTCGACGAGCGGGGCGCCCTCCAGGGTCTCCTTGGCGGCTTCGGCGATCTTCCCGGCGAGCGAGGCCGTCGCGAACGGCCACTCGGCCGCGGACAGTTCGGCGACGGCGGCGGGCGGCCGGGCGAGGCCTCCGGCCAGCGAGTCGGCGATCCACGCGATGTGCGCGGCCAGCTCGGCGACGGACCAGGCCCCGACCCCGCTGGGGCGGGCGAGCTGCTCGGGCTCCAACTCCCGTACGGCGTCCCGGACGTGGTGGAACTGCGCGAGGACGGCCGTGCGGGTGCGGGCCTGGTCGTAGGTGCGCGGCTTCTTCTTGGCGGGCGGCATGGGCCGACCCTACGCCGCCCGGGATCCGGCAGCCGTCAGACCTTCGGGGCCGCGGGCAGGGTGGTCTCGCAGTCCGCCGTCGCCGCCGCGCGCAGGGCCGCCTCGCGGGCCAGCCCCGACAGGAAGCCGGGTTTGCCGCGGCCCGGGGAGTCGCCCTCGGTGGCGGCGGTCGCCCGCACGGCGGTCACTTCGCCGGATCTGGCGGGGTCGGCGCACCGCGCGATCGCCACGACGCTGCGGGCGTCGTACTCGAACCGGCTGCCGCCCGGTTCGGCGTCCTTGGAGGCCTCCACCTTGACGGAGGCGAACTCCTCCATCTGCTCCTGGCCCTCGAACGTCACCTCACGCAGCAGCACGCACGCCAGTTCCCCCGAGGCGCCCGCCTCCACCCTGGGCATGCCGAACCCCATCACCGCATCCGGATCGACCAGTCCGTGGCAGTTCGCGATGATCTCCGCCCGGCTCTTCGCACGGTCCCCGGTGTTGTCGTAGAGGAACCAGCCCCCCACCCCCACGGCGGCCACGATCACCGGTATCCCGACCCCGAGGAGCCACCGGCCCCAACTCTGCGCCATCTGCGTCCCGTTTCCCCGCCGGCCCCGCCACCGCCGTCGGCGCGGGCTCCTTGCCGGAACGGACGAGCCCCCGCCCGGAAACGGTTCCGGACGGGGGCTGCGTGGTTCGTGCAGAACGGCTGCTCAGGCGAGCAGTGCCGGGATCGTGCCTTCGTGGGCGGTACGGAGCTCGGCCAGGGGGAGGGTGAACTCGCCCTGGACCTCGATCTCGTCGCCGTCCACCACACCGATCCGGGTCGCCGGGAGGCCCCGCGCACCGCACATGTCGGTGAAGCGGAGCTCCTCGCTGCGCGGGACGGCCACGATGGCCCGGCCCGCGGACTCGGAGAACAGGAAGGTGAAGGCGTCCAGCGCCTCGGGCACCACGATCCGCGCACCGTTGCCGCCGCGCAGGCAGGACTCGGTGAGCGCCTGGATCACGCCGCCGTCGGACAGGTCGTGCGCGGCGTCGATCATGCCGTCGCGCGAGGCCGAGATCAGGATCTCCGCGAGGAGCTTCTCGCGGCCCAGGTCGACCTTGGGCGGCATGCCGCCGAGGTGCTGGTGGACCACCTCGGACCAGGCCGAGCCGCCGAACTCCTCGGCGGTGTCGCCGAGCAGGTACAGCAGCTGGCCGGCCTCCGCGAACGCCATCGGCGTACGGCGGTTGACGTCGTCGATCACGCCGAGCACCGCCACGACCGGGGTCGGGTGGATCGCGATGTCGCCCGTCTGGTTGTAGAGGGAGACGTTGCCGCCGGTCACCGGGGTGCCCAGCTCCAGGCAGCCGTCCGCGAGACCGCGGCAGGCCTCGGCGAACTGCCACATGACGTCCGGGTCCTCGGGGGAGCCGAAGTTCAGGCAGTCGGAGATCGCGAGGGGCTTGGCGCCGGTCGCGGCCACGTTGCGGTAGGACTCCGCCAGCGCGAGCTGCGCACCCGTGTAGGGGTCGAGCTTGGCGAAACGGCCGTTGCCGTCCGTGGACATGGCCACGCCGAGGTTGGTCTCCTCGTCGATGCGGACCATGCCGGCGTCCTCGGGCTGCGAGAGCACCGTGTTGCCCTGGACGAAGCGGTCGTACTGGTCGGTGATCCAGGACTTCGAGGCCTGGTTCGGCGACGAGACCAGGGCCAGAACCTGCGCGCGGAGCTCCTCGGAGGTCTGCGGGCGGGGCAGCTTGCCCGCGTCGTCGGCCTGCAGCGCGTCCTGCCAGGAGGGGCGCGCGTACGGGCGGTGGTAGGTCGGGCCCTCGTGGGCGACGGTGCCCGGGGGCACGTCCACGATGAGCTCGCCGTGCCAGTAGATCTCCAGGTGGTCGCCCTCGGTCACCTCACCGATGACGGTGGCGATGACGTCCCACTTCTCGCAGATCTCCATGAAGCGGTCCACGTACTGCGGTTCGACGATCGCGCACATGCGCTCCTGCGACTCGCTCATGAGGATTTCCTCGGGCGAGAGCGTGGCGTCGCGCAGCGGAACGGTGTCGAGGTCGACGCGCATGCCGCCGGTGCCGGCGGAGGCCAGCTCGCTCGTGGCGCAGGAGAGCCCGGCGCCGCCGAGGTCCTGGATGCCCGCGACCAGCTTCTCCTTGAAGATCTCCAGGGTGCACTCGATGAGGAGCTTCTCCTGGAAGGGGTCGCCGACCTGGACCGCCGGACGCTTGGTCGGCTTCGTGTCGTCGAAGGTCTCCGAGGCGAGGACGGACACGCCGCCGATGCCGTCGCCGCCCGTGCGGGCGCCGTAGAGGATGACCTTGTTGCCCGGGCCGGAGGCCTTCGCGAGGTGGATGTCCTCGTGCTTCATGACGCCGATGCAACCGGCGTTCACGAGGGGGTTGCCCTGGTAGCAGGCGTCGAAGACGACCTCGCCGCCGATGTTCGGCAGGCCGAGGCAGTTGCCGTAGCCGCCGATGCCCGCGACGACGCCCGGCAGGACGCGCTTGGTGTCGGGGTGGTCGGCCGCGCCGAAGCGGAGCGGGTCGACGACCGCGATCGGGCGGGCGCCCATCGCGAGGATGTCGCGGACGATGCCGCCGATGCCGGTGGCCGCGCCCTGGTAGGGCTCGATGTAGCTCGGGTGGTTGTGCGACTCGACCTTGAAGGTGACCGCGTAACCCTGGCCGACGTCGACGACTCCGGCGTTCTCGCCGATGCCGACGAGCATGGCGTCGTTCTGCGGGACCTTCTCGCCGAACTGCTTCAGGTGGACCTTGCTGCTCTTGTACGAGCAGTGCTCGGACCACATGACGGAGTACATGGCGAGCTCGGCGCCGGTGGGACGGCGGTCGAGGATCTCGCGGATCCGGGCGTACTCGTCCTCCTTGAGGCCGAGTTCCTTCCAGGGCTGGGAGGCGTCCGGGGTCTCGGTGGCGTTCTTGACGGTGTCGAGGCTCATGCGCTGACCAGCTTCTTCAGGACCGAGGTGAAGAACGGGAGGCCGTCGGTGCGGCCCGTCCCGATCAGCGGCTCGACCGCGTGCTCGGGGTGCGGCATGAGGCCGACGACGTTGCCCGCGGCGTTGGTGATGCCGGCGATGTCGCGCAGCGAGCCGTTGGGGTTACCGCATCCATCAGCGGCTTCGCCGCGGACCACGTACCGGAAGGCCACTCGCCCTTCGGCCTCCAGTTCGTCCAACACCCGCTCGTCGGCCACGTAGCGGCCGTCCATGTTCTTGAGCGGTACGGAGATCTCCTCGCCGGCGGTGTAGTCACCGGTCCAGGCGGTCTCCGCGTTCTCCACCCGCAGCTTCTGGTCGCGGCAGATGAAGTGCAGGTGGTTGTTGCGGAGCATCGCCCCCGGCAGCAGGTGGGCCTCGGTGAGGATCTGGAAGCCGTTGCAGATGCCGAGGACGGGCATGCCGCCCTTGGCCTGCTCGATGATGCTCTCCATCACCGGCGAGAAGCGGGAGATGGCTCCGGCGCGCAGGTAGTCCCCGTAGGAGAAGCCGCCCGCGAGGACGACCGCGTCGACCTGGTGGAGGTCCTTGTCGCGGTGCCAGAGCGATACGGGCTCGGCTCCCGCGAGGCGCACGGCGCGCAGCGAGTCACGGTCGTCGAGCGTTCCGGGGAACGTGACGACTCCGATGCGAGTGGTCACCGTCAGGCCTCGACCTTCACGGTGAAGTCTTCGATGACGGTGTTGGCGAGGAAGGTTTCGGCCATCTTGTGGATGCGGTCGAGGGCGGCCTGGTCGACCGGTCCCTCCACCTCCAGTTCGAAGCGCTTCCCCTGGCGGACGTCGGCGATTCCTTCGAAGCCCAGGCGCGGCAGTGCACGCTGCACCGCCTGGCCCTGGGGGTCGAGGATCTCCGGCTTGAGCATGACGTCGACTACGACGCGTGCCACTGGCACTCCCGATGAGGTGGTTGGTGCGAAGGCGGTTCCCTCAGCGTACCCGGCCGAAATTTCTACGCGGGTAGATATCGCTCTTGTATGATCCTCCACGCCGTTTCGGCTTCACCAACGCTTCGCAAAATCCGCCGGAAAACCATGCGCCCGGCATTGCGGCGGGACACGCGGAGATAATTAACTGGGCTTCGCAATGGAATGAGAATCGGGGTACAAAGGATTCCTCCGTTGCGCCGGCATTTTTTCGGCGCACGGCGACGCCAGAAAGATGCATTCCTCCGAAACATCCACACAGGCGACATCACCGCTCCGTCCGCGCACGTCAAGCGGGAGCGGCGTCGCACGAAGGGACCGATATCCGTGGCGCAGCGCGTAGTAGTCACGATCTCCGACGACATCGATGGCGGAGATGCATCGGAAACGGTCGTCTTCGGGCTGGACGGTAAGTCGTACGAGATCGACCTCAATGTGGCCAACGCAAAGAAACTGCGGAAGAGCCTCGCCCCCTTCGTGGCCGCCGGCCGCCGGCAGGCCCGGTCCGGGAAGGCCTTCAAGCACACCGCCATCGCCCCCGACCCCGCGGTCGTCCGGGCCTGGGCCCGCTCCAACCAGCTCGACGTCCCGCCGCGCGGGCGGATCCCCAAGAAGGTCTACGAGGAGTACAACGCAGCTCACTGAGAGCCGATTTGCCATCCACCCCTACCGGTCCGCTAGTGTGTGGATCACGCCAAGGGGCGCGGCCGCGGTCGGACCCCGAAGTCGTGCGGGTGTAGTTCAGTAGCAGAACATCCCCCTTCCAGGGGGAAGGCGCAGTGTGCGATCCCTGTCACCCGCTCTGCTCGCTTTACCGACCACGGTTGTGGATCAGGTAGAGTGATGCACGCATCGCACGGCAGTTTGTCGTGAGAAGCATGCGGACGTAGCTCAGTTGGTAGAGCACCACCTTGCCAAGGTGGATGTCGCGCGTTCGAGTCGCGTCGTCCGCTCAGCGTATGAAGGCCCCGGTCATTGACCGGGGCCTTTGTCGTATGTCCGCCCCGGGTTATCCGAGATGGCCGTGAGCTCTGAGATCTCCCCGAGCTCCGAGATCCATGACAGGTGTCATGGCCGCCCCGGCCCGGAGCCCGCGAGACTGGGCCCATGAAACTCAGCGGCTGGTGGAAGAACCGCAGCAGCGCGGGAAAGGTCGAGCTGTACACGCGCTGGTCGTTCCACTTCTTCGTGGCCATCGAGATCGCGTCGATCGGACTGGCCGTGCTGGGCTCGACCGTCGGAGAGGGCTCGCCGATGGTCCCGGTCGCGCTCTTCCTGACGGTGTGCGCGCACTCCCTGCTCGTCGGCTTCCTCTCCTCCCGGTCGCTCGACTGGATCCTGGGGCGGCGCGAGCGGCCGGTGCGGCTCGCGGTCGCCGTCACCGGCCTGACCGCCGCCGCCGTCCTGGGCGCCCTCGGCGTGCGCGCGGCCGGGCTCACCAGCGATCCGGCGGTGGCTCCGACCCTCATCGCCGGAATGACCTGCTTCACCAGCGGCACGCTCGTCCTGTGCCTGCGCAAGGTCCGGCAGATGCGCTACGTGGCCCCGGCCACCGCCGCCTTCGCCGGGCTGGCCTCCCTCGCCTTCGGGGTCCCGGCCGGCGAGTCCGCGGGGCTGGCCGTCGGGGTGCTGCTGACCAGCGCCTTCCTCTGCTTCGCCTGCGGGTTCTCCGGCTGGCTGCTCGACACCGTGTGCGAGCTGGACCGGGCCCGCGAGGTCCAGGCGCAGCTCGCGGTGGCCGAGGAGCGGCTGCGGTTCGGCCGGGACCTGCACGACGTGATGGGCCGCAATCTGGCGGTGATCGCCCTCAAGAGCGAGCTGGCCGTGCAGCTCGCGCGGCGCGAACGCCCCGAAGCCGTCGACCAGATGATCGAGGTGCAGCGGATCGCCCGGGAGTCCCAGAAGGAGGTCCGCGACGTGGTCCGCGGCTACCGCGAGGCCAACCTCGCGGTGGAGCTGGAAGGTGCGCGCGGGGTCCTGCACGCGGCGGGGATGGACTGCCTCGTCGAGTACGAACAGGGCCGCGAGCTGCCCGCGGAGGCCCAGTCGGCGCTCGGCTGGGTGGTGCGCGAGGCGACGACGAACGTACTGCGGCACGGCGACGCCCGCAGCTGCGTGATCCGGCTGACGGCGGCCCCCACGGGCGCGCTCACGCTGGTCGTGGAGAACGACGGGGCCCCCAAGGCCCCGGCCGGGCCGCCGGGCTCGGGGCTCGCGGGCCTGCGGGAACGGCTCGCGGTGCTGGACGGCACGCTGGAGGCCGGCCCGGTGGACGGCGGCCGGTTCCGGCTGCGGGCGCAGATCCCCGGCCCGGCGGCCGGTCCGATGCGAGAACTGGAGGCGCGGGCATGACCCCCGTACGCGTACTGCTGGCCGACGACGAGCACCTGATCCGGGGCGCGCTGGCCGCGCTGCTGGGACTGGAGGACGATCTGCTGGTCGTCGCCGAGGCCGCCTCGGGGCCGGAGGCGCTCGCGATGGCGCGGGCCCACCGGCCCGACGTGGCGGTGCTGGACCTGCAGATGCCGGGGGCCGACGGTGTGAGCGTGGCCACATCCCTGCGGGCCGAACTCCCCGACTGCAAGACCATGATCGTGACCAGCCACGGGCGGCCCGGCCACCTGAAGCGGGCCCTCGCCGCGGGCGTACGGGCCTTCGCGCCGAAGACCGTTTCGGCGCAGCGGCTGGCCGAGCTGATCCGTACCGTGCATGCCGGAGGCCGTTACGTGGACCCGGAGTTGGCGGCCGACGCGATCAGCGCCGGCGACTCCCCGCTGACCGCCCGGGAGGCCGAGGTGCTGGAACTGGCCGGGGACGGGGCGCCGATCGCGGAGATCGCGGAGCGGGCCTCGCTGTCCCCGGGGACGGTACGGAACTACCTGTCCTCGGCAGCCACGAAGCTGGGCGCCGAGAACCGGCACACGGCGGTGCGTCTCGCACGGGCCCGGGGTTGGGTATAGTAGTTCTCGCGCTACGGCGCACCTGCGGACATAGCTCAGTTGGTAGAGCACCACCTTGCCAAGGTGGATGTCGCGCGTTCGAGTCGCGTTGTCCGCTCAGCAGTGAAGAAGCCCCGGTCCTCGGACCGGGGCTTCTTTCGTTTTCCGGGTTCGCCGACCCGGGGAACCCGTCCCGTGGGGACGGCCCGTGGGGGGACGGCCCGTGGGAAAGGGCCCCGTTTCCGGGGCCCTTCGCCGTTTCCCGCCTCAGGCCCAGGTCTGGCCGGTGAGGCGCTCGTAGGCCTCGACGTAGCGGGAGCGGGTCTGCTCCACGACCTCCTGCGGGAGGGCGGGCGGCGGGAGTTCGCCCTTGGAGTCCCAGCCGGAGGCCGGGGAGGACAGCCAGTCGCGGACGTACTGCTTGTCGAAGGAGGGCTGGCTGTGGCCCGGCTCCCACAGGTCGGCCGGCCAGAAGCGGGAGGAGTCCGGCGTCAGCACCTCGTCGGCGGCGACCAGGTTGCCGTCCTTGTCGAAGCCGAACTCGAACTTGGTGTCCGCCAGGATGATCCCGCGGTCGCGGGCGACGTCCCGGGCCCGGCCGTACACGGCGAGGGTGGTCTGGCGCAGCAGGGCGGCCGTCTCGGCGCCCTGGGTGCGCGCGACCTCCTCGTAGGAGACGTTCTCGTCGTGCTCGCCGACCTCGGCCTTGGCGGCCGGGGTGAAGATCGGGGCGGGCAGCTCGGAGCCGTCGACCAGGCCCTCGGGCAGGGCCAGTCCGCAGACCGTACGGGTCTTCTCGTACTCGGCGAGGCCCGAGCCGGTCAGGTAGCCGCGGGCCACGCACTCGACCGGGACCATGGCGAGGTTCCGGCAGACCAGGGCGCGGCCGGTCCAGTCGGCGGGGGCGCCGGCGGGCAGCTCGGCGCTGATGACGTGGTTCGGGACGAGGTCCGCGAGCTGGTCGAACCACCACAGGGAGAGCTGGGTCAGGATCCGGCCCTTGTCCGGGATCTCGGTGGGCAGCACCCAGTCGGCGGCGGAGATGCGGTCACTGGCGACCATCACGAGGTTGCCGTCCTCGTCGCGGTAGAGGTCGCGGACCTTGCCGGTGTGGAGGTGGACGAGGCCGGGCACCTGGACCGGCTCGGGCTTTTCGACGAATCCGGGCACGGAGTCTCCCTGTGGTTCTGTACGAGCGCGCGGCCCATTCTCCCGCACCTGACCAGGACCGCGGACAACGGGTCCGGTCAGTCCCTCTTGCAGATCCGGTCGAGGAGATTGGCGGTGGCCCGCTGGACCCGCTCGTCCACGTGCCCGGGGCGGTCGAGGGCCGGGGACCAGGCGAAGGTGCCGGACGCGAAGACCAGCGCGCCGCTGGGGGCCCGGTACAGGGAGGTCTCCTGGTGGCGGCGGTGGCCGTCGCCGTCCTCGTACGGGGAGTGCGCGAGCAGGATCCGGCTCTGGTGCTCGGGGAGCTGCGTGCGCGGGAAGTACCGGTCGGCCTCGCCCGCGACCAGGCCGGGCAGTTCGTCGTTCTCCACGGCTCCGGTGGAGTCCCAGAGCCAGTGCGTGGCATTGCGCACGATGAGCGGCGCGGGCTCGGGGACCCGTCCCGCGTACTGGATGCCGAGCAGTTGCTGCTCCGGGCGGTCCACCTCGCGCCAGAGGCTGGGTCGGCCCGGGCCGCGGCGTTTTCGGCAGGTGAGGAGCCGGTCGTCGACTCCGGAGGGCGAGGGGGAGAGCTCGACCTGCCAGTACATGGTGTTGGCGGAGAGGAAGACGAGCGAGGTCCCGTGGTCGCGGGCGCGCTCGACGGTGCGGCGCATGGGGCCGGACCAGTACTCGTCGTGGCCGGGAAAGACCAGGCCCCGGTAGCGGGTGGGGTCGACGCGGCCGGCGTGCAGGTCGCGGGCGTCGGCGTAGGCGAGGTCGTAGCCGTAGCGCTCGGCCCAGCGGATGAAGTCGTAGGCGTGGCCCACGTGCAGGGGCAGGCCCGCACCGGCGTAGGGGCGGTCGAAGGAGACGGTGATGGCGGCGTCGCGCTCGCCGAGCAGCCGGCCCTCCTCGTCCCAGGCGTGGTAGAGGCTCGCGCCCGTTCTGCCGTCCTCCGGGTAGAGGTTGTAGGCCTGCCAGGTGATGTCGGGCAGCAGGAGCAGCAGATCGGCCGGGTGGTCGTCGCGCACCGTGAAGGGAATGTGCGAGCGGTATCCGTCGGCGGTCGTCAGGACCGCCACGTAGGCGCCGACGCTCCAGTACGAGGGGACCTGGAGCCGCCAGGAGAGCCACCAGTGGTGGCAGGAGACGGTGCGGTCGGCGGTCAGGGGTGCGGGCTGGACGATGCCGGAGAGCCGGGGGCTCGTGGTGATCTTGGAGGCACCGTCGCCGCCGTAGTGCCCGATGCGGTAGACGTCCACGGAGAACTGCTGGGGCGGATCGACGGTGACGTGGAAGTCGATGGCCTCACCGGGCGTGACGGCTCCGGTGGAGGTGAACCCCTTGATCTGCCGGTGCACGTCGTCGGCGGTGCGGGGGCCGCCCGCGCCACGGGCGCGGGGGATCTGCTGCCCCGGCCCGGCGGCGACGGCCGGGTCCACGTACCAGGGCACGACCTGCCCGTTGTCGTCGTAGTAGAGCTCGCTCCCCCGGAACCACGGCAGGGGGCCCTGGCCGAAGGGATCGGTCACCGCGTGCGCGAGCGCACCCGACTCCCAACGCCTGATCTGCTCCGCACCCATACCGCTGCTCCCCTCCCTCGCTCCCCCGAACGCCGCGACCTGTCCCCAGCACATCACATAACGCACGCACTCCGTCACCGTTCGTCGCGAAAACTTCAACGGGGATCCCGACCGGGCCCGGCCCGGGGACCAGGGGGGCCAGGGAGGCCCGCGGGGCTAGACCAGGCGGACCGGCTTCTCCGGGCGTACGCCGACCTCCGCGAGCCAGTCCCGGAGCGGGCCGGGGTCCTGGTCCTCCACGAGCGACAGCACCGGGCCGGCGAGATCGGCCCGCCGCACTCCGGCGACCAGCAGGACCGGCCCGTCCAGCCAGTCCAGCCCGGGCTCGCCTCCCGCGGAGTCGACCGCGGCGCAGCACACCAGCGCCACGACGTGGTCCGCCAGCAGGTCCCGCCCGCTGCGCGGAGCCTCCAGGGGGAACAGCGGCAGCGCGTCGGCCCCGCGGCCCGCGGCGGCGGCCGCCAGGGCGGGGACGGCCTCCCGCGCCAGATCACCGCTCAGCCGGCCCGCCAGGGCGTCGGCGTCGGCGTCCGCGAGGTAGGTCAGCACCCGCTCCACCGTGGAGGCGGCGGGCACCGACGGAGCCGACAGCGCGTCCAGGGCGGCCAGCAGGCGGGCCGCCTCCGTGCGCCACTTGCGGTCGACGACCTCCTCCGGATAGGCCGCCCAGTCCACCGGCGACCAGTCCGGACCGGCCTCGGCCGGTCCTCCGTGGAACAGCCGCGCGGCCAGCAGCGAGGCTGCCTCGTCCACCGCACCCGGCTGGTCCAGCAGATCGCACGCCGGGCGCTCGCCCAGCCGGGAGGTGAACCCGTCGGCCAGCCGGTCGCGCCGGGACAGCTCGGTCAGTGCGGAGACGACTCCCGCGTCCAGGTGCGCCGGCCAGCGGCCCATCCGCCAGGCGGGCAGGGCGACGCGGGTCAGCAGCCGGTCCCAGCCGGCGTACGCCAGCCCGACCTGCTCCTGGGCGGCGATGCGCAGCGCGTAGTCCACACCCTGTGCACGGTCCGACGCGGCGGCGGCGACCCCGCGCTCCATCTCGGCGGCGTCCACCCTGCACAGCCGCAGCAGCAGCCGGGCGGGGGCCGCGATCCAGCCGAGGAAGCACCGGCCGCCCACGTCCACGGCGGCGTCCAGGCCCCGTACAAATCCCCGCGCGTCGGCTATGTCCGGGTGCGCGGAGGGGCCCGTACCGGCGACGACGGGCGCGAGGACGGCGCGGAGCTCGGCGACCCTCATCCACCACAGGAACGGCGAGCCGATCACCAGCACCGGGGCGGCGCCGGGCTCGCACTCCGGACCGCCGGCGCCATCGGCCCCACCTGATATGTGCGTGCGGCCGCGGGCACGGCGGTGCGCCGCGTGCGTGCGGTCCTCCAGCCAGCTGTCGCAGTCGGGTGTCAGGGCTATCGCGGAGGGCGCCGGAACGTCCATCCGGTCCGCCAGGTCCCGCACGAGCCGGTAGAGATCGGGGGCGGCGGACTCCGACAGCGGCACGGTCGGGGTCATGGCGGGGCTCGCCCGCAGCACGACGGCGGCGAAGATCCCGCCGACGAGCAGGACGAAGGCGGCGACGGCGCACACGGCGAGGGTCACGGCGGGCCAGGGGTCACCGGCGAGCCGGCCCGTCGTACGGGCGCTCACCAGCACCACGGCCACGGCGGCGGGCAGCAGCCCGACGGCCAGTGCCCTGCTGCGCACACGCAGCACGGCCAAGGCACGGGAACGCGCGGACGGCGTACCCACTTCAGCGATCGAACCGGTTCCGGACACGGCCGGACCTCACCCCCTCTGCCATGCGACGGCGTTGCTCACTCCCCCACTGTGACACCAGCCACTGACATCGCAATGCCGGTGGGCCATGTGCCGGAATGAGAGCCGGAATGCTTGCGCCGCACCATAGTTGGGACGCGGGCGGCCGTCAGGCAGACCGGGTGACGATCACCCGATGGAATGGCTTTGGGTAAAGGTGGGTGCGTTCGAACGCGGCTGGATGCACTCGCACGCGAGCATGCACGCGGGCCCGGCCGCACCGAGTGCGCACCGGGCCCGCTTCCGTCGGATCTCGCTGAACGCCGCCGGTCAGCGGGATTCCGCGGCCTTCGCCGCGATGTCCGTGCGGTACTGCGAGCCGTCGAGCCCGATCCGCGCGACCGCCTTATACGCCCTGTCCCGGGCCTCCGCCAGATCGGAACCGGTCGCCGTCACCGACAGGACGCGTCCGCCCGCGCTGACGACGGCGTCGCCCTCGGCACGGGTCCCGGCGTGCAGGACGTACGCGTAGGGGGCGTCCAGCTCGGCCACCTCGGCCAGGCCCGTGATGGGGTCCCCGGTGCGCGGGGTCTCCGGGTAGTTGTGCGAGGCGATGACCACGGTGACGGCCGCGTCCTCGCGCCAGCTGAGCGGAGGCAGGGCGTCCAGGGTGCCGTTGGCCGAATTGAGCAGCACGCTCGCGAGCGGGGTGCGCAGCCGGGCCAGGACCACCTGGGTCTCGGGGTCGCCGAAGCGGGCGTTGAACTCGATGACCCGCACGCCGCGCGAGGTGATCGCGAGGCCCGCGTAGAGCAGTCCGGAGAAGGGGGTGCCGCGGTGGCGCAGCTCGTCCACGGTCGGCTGCAGGACGGAGGCCATGACCTCGTCGACGAGCTTCGGGTCGGCCCAGGGGAGGGGCGAGTACGCGCCCATGCCGCCCGTGTTGGGGCCCGCGTCGCCGTCGAGCGCGCGCTTGAAGTCCTGCGCGGGCTGGAGCGGCAGCACGGTGACGCCGTCGGTGATGGCGAAGAGGGAGACCTCGGGGCCGTCGAGGAACTCCTCGATGACCACGCGGTCGCAGCCCAGCGCGTGGGCGCGGGCGGCGGCCCGGTCGTCGGTGACCACGACGCCCTTGCCGGCGGCGAGGCCGTCGTCCTTGACCACGTACGGGGCGCCGAAGGCGTCGAGGGCCTCGTCCACCTCTTCCGGGGTGGTGCACACGTAGCTGCGGGCCGTCGGGACTCCGGCGGCGGCCATCACGTCCTTGGCGAAGGCCTTGGAACCCTCCAGCTGCGCGGCTTCGCCGGACGGGCCGAAGACGGGGATGCCCACCGCGCGCACGGCGTCGGCGACTCCGGCGACGAGCGGGGCCTCCGGGCCGACGACGACCAGGTCGGCGCGGAGCTCGGTGGCGAGGCGGGCGACGGCTTCGCCGTCGAGCGGGTCGACGGGGCGGAGCTCGGCCACCTCGGCGATGCCGGCGTTGCCGGGAGCGCAGTACAGCGCGTTGACGTCGGAATCGAGGGACAGAGAGCGGCACAGGGCATGTTCGCGGGCGCCGCCGCCGATGACGAGGACCTTCACGCCATGAAGACTAGCCCGCGTGAGCGGGTGCCCTTCGTGCGGGCACCCAAGTCGGACCCCCTATTCGTTCGTGTATTCCTCTACAACGGTGGCTCCGAGCTCGCGCACGATCAGGTCGTGTCCGCTCAGTGCGGTGTCGACGAGGTCCGGGTCGTCGGCCTCCGCGACATCGTCCTCGGGGGCGACCGGCGGGGGCGCCTGGTGGGTCGGCTGGTGCTGCTGGGACTGCTGCTGCTGGTACGACTGCTGCGGCTGCTGGGACTGCTGCGGCTGCTGCTGGTACGTCTGCTGGGGCTGCTGCGACTGCTGGGGCTGTGACTGCTGCGGGGCCTGCTGGGCCGGCGGCTGGTAGGCGGGCGCGGGCGGAGCTCCGTAGGAGGACCCGGACACGGGGGCCAAGGGCTGGGCTCCCCCACCGACCACGGCCTCGATCTTCCAGGTGACCTGGAACTGCTCGGCGAGCACCGCCTTGAGCACGTCCTCGCTGCCGCTGCTCGCGAAGTTGTCGCGGGCTCCGGCGTTGGGGAAGCCGAGCTGGAGGGTGGTGCCGTCGAAGCCGGCCACCTGGGCGTTCTGGCTGAGCAGGATCCAGGTGAAGCGGCGGCGGTTCTTGACGGCGTCCAGGACGGCCGGCCACATGGCCTGGATCTGCCCCGCGCCGGCGGCCATGCCGGGGGCCGGAGCCGCGGGCGCCGCCGGAGCGGAGCCCTGCGCGGGGGCCGCCGGGGGAGCCGCGGGGGCCACCGGGGCGCCGGGGGTGGCCGCACCGGGCCAGGCACCCGCGGCGGGGGCGGTGGCCGGAGCCGGGGCGGGAGCCGGGGCCGCGGGGGCGCCGGGGGTCGCGGCGCCGGGCCAGGCACCGGGGGCGCCGCCACCGGGCTGCGCGGCTCCGGGCCAGGCGCCGGGGGCGGCAGCCGGGGCCGCGGGGGCCACCGGCTCGGGCGCAGCCACGGGGGCCGGGGCGGGGGCCTGGTGCACGGGGGCAGGGGCCTGGTGCACGGGAGCCTGCTGCACCGGAGCCTGCGGCGCGGGGGTCCGTACCGACGCGGGGGCCATCGCGTGGGCCTCCGGCCCGGGCACGTAGCCCATGGCGGGGGCCGGGGCGAAGGCAGCGGCGGCGGAGGCGGCGCCGCCGCGCTCCAGCCGGTCGAGCCGCGCCTGCACGGAACGCTCGTCGTCGAAGGCGGCGGGCAGCAGCACGCGGGCGCAGATCAGCTCCAGCTGCAGCCGGGGCGAGGTGGCTCCGCGCATCTCCGTGAGCCCCGTGTTGACCAGGTCGGCGGCCCGGGACAGCTCGGCGGCGCCGAAGACGGAGGCCTGGGCCTGCATCCGCTCGACCACGTCGTTGGGGGCGTCGATGAGCCCCTTCTCCCGGGCGTCGGGCACGGCGGCCAGGATCACCAGGTCGCGCAGCCGCTCCAGCAGGTCGGCGACGAAGCGGCGCGGGTCGTTGCCGCCCTCCACCACCCGGTCCACGATCTCGAAGGCCGCGGCCCCGTCCCCGGCGGCGAAGGCGTCCACGACGGCGTCGAGCAGGGTCCCGTCGGTGTACCCGAGGAGCGAGGTGGCCATGGCGTACGTCACACCCTGCTCGGTGGCGCCGGCCAGGAGCTGGTCCATGACGGACATGGAGTCACGGACGGATCCGGCTCCGGCGCGCACGACGAGCGGCAGCACGCCCTCCTCGACGTGGGCGCCCTCGCGGCCGCAGACCTCGCCGAGGTAGTCCCGCAGGGTGCCGGGGGGCACGAGCCGGAAGGGGTAGTGGTGCGTCCGGGACCGGATGGTCCCGATGACCTTCTCGGGCTCGGTCGTGGCGAAGATGAACTTGAGGTGCTCCGGCGGCTCCTCGACCACCTTCAGCAGGGCGTTGAAGCCCGCCGGGGTGACCATGTGCGCCTCGTCGATGATGTAGATCTTGTACCGGCTGGAGGCGGGCCCGAAGAAGGCCTTCTCGCGCAGGTCACGGGCGTCGTCCACACCACCGTGCGAGGCCGCGTCGATCTCGATGACGTCGATGGAACCCGGCCCGTTGCGCGCGAGGTCCTTGCAGGACTGGCACTCCCCGCAGGGGGTGGGCGTGGGGCCTTGCTCGCAGTTCAGGCAGCGGGCGAGGATGCGCGCGCTGGTGGTCTTGCCACAGCCTCGCGGCCCGCTGAACAGGTACGCGTGATTGACCCGGTTGTTGCGCAGGGCCTGCATCAGCGGGTCAGTGACATGCTCCTGCCCGATGACCTCGGCGAACGACTCGGGGCGGTAGCGGCGGTACAGCGCAAGGGACGACACGTCTACGAGGTTATCCGGGCCCACCGACAACGGTGGCCCGCAGACCCACCCGGTCTGCCGTGGTCCGCGCCCGGTCGCGCAGAGCGGCCCGGCCGGCCCGACCCGTCCCGGAACGCAAAGCGCCCCCCACGCACCCACCAGAGCCCACTTACCCTTGCTGCCTTCCGGCCCTGGGGGAGTTGGGTGAGATAGCGCCACGTGAGGGGCTGGCCCCACCCTAGCGGATGGAGGGCCTCGGAATCGAGCCGGACCCCGGCCGGAGCTCCCCGCGACCCGAGCCGGACCCGAGCCGGACCCGACCCGGACCCCGACCCGCACCCCGACCTGGCCCCCCGCCCGGGCCCGCCCGACGATCACGTTCGCGAGCACCCCTCAACGTCTTGTATTGTTTGCCGCGGAGGATTCGCCTAGTGGCCTAGGGCGCACGCTTGGAAAGCGTGTTGGGGGCAACCCCTCACGAGTTCGAATCTCGTATCCTCCGCCATTGCTCTCACCGGGCAATAAGCCGAAGAGCCCCGCTGCTTGCAGCGGGGCTCTTCGACTTTCTCCTCACGTACGGTCCGCAGGCGAGGAACCGCATGGTCGTCCACACCGCCGTTCCGCTCGGCGTCGAGGCTCCGAGGGGCCACGGGCGGGTCTGGTACGCCGCGTACGGCTCCAACATGCACATGGACCGGCTGGCCGCCTACATCGCCGGCGGGACGCCGCCCGGCGCGACGCGCTCGTATCCCGGCTGCCGGGACCGGCGGGCGCCGGAGCGGTCGATCGCCGTCCAGCTCGACGGATGCCTCTACTTCGCCACCGAGTCCCCGGTGTGGACCGGGGGCAGGGGCTTCTACGATCCTTCGGCGCCCGGTCGCCTGCTGGGGCGCGCCCACCTCGTGACCGTGGGCCAGGTGTCGGACATCGCCGCGCAGGAGATGTACCGGCAACCGGGAACGGACCTCGACCTCGGCACGGTACTGCGCGACGGCCGCGACGCGTCGGGCAGCGGCCGGTACGAGACCTTGATCTGCCCGGGGACGGTCGAGGGCATCCCCGTGCTGACCTTCACCGCCCCCTGGTCCCTCCGGGACGTCGAGCCGCTCATGCCGTCCGCCGCGTACCTGCGGTACCTGGCGGGCGGTCTGCTGGAGTCCGGGCCGTGGCGGGAGCAGGAGATCGCCGACTACCTGTCCGCCTGCCCGGGCGCGACCGGCAACTGGACACCGCGGCAGGTGCTCGACCTGCTCACGCAGCAAAGCGGCTGCTGACGCACGCCCACCGGCCCTGCCGGGGGCCCGTCGGGAGCCCGCATTTAGCGTGGGGCCATGGACACGGCACAGGAGTTCGAGACCCATCGATCGCGGCTGTTCTCGCTGGCGTACCGGATGCTCGGCTCGGCGGCCGAGGCCGAGGACGCCGTGCAGGACGCGTACCTGCGCTGGCACGGGGTCGAGCCCGGCCGGGTGGCCGCGCCGGGCGCGTGGCTGGCCAAGGTGCTCACCAACCTGTGCCTGAACCGGCTCACCTCCGCCCGGGTGCAGCGCGAGGAGTACTTCGGGCCCTGGATCCCGGAGCCGGTGGGGACCGGCGCGGGGGTGCTGGGCCCCATGGAGACGGCCGAACAGCGGGACTCGGTGTCCTTCGCCGTGCTGACGATGATGGAGCGGCTGTCGCCGCCCGAGCGGGCCGCCGTGGTGCTGCGCGACGCCTTCGACTACAGCCACCGGGACATCGCGGGCGTGCTCGACTGCACGGAGGCGAACGCGCGCCAGCTCTACCGCCGGGCCAAGCAGCACCTGACCGACGGCCGGCCGCGGTTCACCACCTCGCGGGAGCAGGACGACGAGCTGCTCGCCCGGTTCCTGGCCGCCGCGTCCGAGGGCGCGATGGCCCAGCTGGAGCAGCTGCTCGCCGACCAGGTCGTCGTCTGGTCGGACGGCGGCGGCAAGGCGAGCGCGTCGAGCCGGCCGGTGGCCGGGCGGGACAACGCGGCCCGCTTCCTGGCCGGTCTCTTCTCCCGGTGGGTCAACGGCGCGCAGATCGGTTTCGCCGAGGTGAACGGCGTTCCGGCGGTGGTCGGCTGGGCGAACGGCGAGCTGACCGCGTTCGGGGCGCTGGAGCTCGGCGAGGGCGGGATCACCGGCGTCCGGCTCGTCCTGAACCCGGACAAACTCGCCTTCCTCGCGACTCAACTCCGAGAGCTGTCACAGAACGCCTGACCCGTTGGTTCTTCATCGGTGACGGCAACGGCGACAGCTGCTGCGACAGCGCCTGCGGAAGGCTGGGACTGATGAAGAACGACACGATCATGGTGACCGGGGCGACGGGCATGCTCGGCCGCGAAGTGCTGGAGCGGGTCCGCCGCACCGGCCGCCCGGTCCGCGCGCTCACGCGCAGGAGCGCGCTGCCGAACGACGCCGGGGTGGACTGGTACACCGGCGACCTGACCACCGGCGCCGGACTCGACGAGGCGCTCGCGGGCGTCCGTACGGTCATCCACTGCGCCAGCGACATCCGGCACTTCAAGAACGACGTCCCGGGCTTGCGGCACCTGCTGGAAGCCGTGCAGCGGGCCGGCGTCGAACACGTCGTCAACATCTCGATCGTCGGCGTCGACCGGATCCCCTACCCCTACTTCCGGGTCAAGCTGGAGTGCGAGCGGCTGCTCGCCTCCTCGGACACCGGCTGGACCAACCTGCGGGCCACACAGTTCCCCGCGTTGCTCGACCTCGCCCTCGGCGCCCTGTCCAAGCTCCCGGTGGTCCTCGTACCGTCCGGCACCGACTGCCAGCCGGCCGACGCGGGCGAAGTGGCCGACCGGCTGGTCGAGCTGGCCCTCGGCGCCCCGGCCGGCCGGGTACCCGACTTCGCCGGCCCGACCGTGTACCCGGCCGCCCGCCTCGCCGAGGACTGGCTGCGCGCCGCCGGCAAGCGCCGCACCGTCCTTCCCGTCCGGATCCCCGGCAAGATCGGGGCCGCCTGGCGCGCCGGCCATCTGACCGCCCCCGGCCAGGCGCTCGGCCGCCGCACCTGGGAGCAGTACCTCGCCGAGCGGGTCGCCCGCTGACCCCGCGACCGGCCGGTCGCGCCCGGTGCAGGGAGCCGGCGGAGGAAGCCGGCGGACCGGCTGGACATGCGGGCGGGCATACCCGCACATACCGTTTCCCGAGACGGCCGAGGAGGTGTGGATGGACTGGCTGCGGGACGAGATCTTCCGGCCCTACCCCGAGCTGCTGATCTTCCTGACCATCGCCGTCGGCTTCCTGCTCGGCCGCCTCCGGTACAAGTCCATCGCCCTCGGCGCCGTCACCGGGTGCCTGGTCGCCGGCCTGGTCATCGGCTCCCAGGCCAAGGTCGAGATCGACGGTCCGATCAAGTCCGTCTTCTTCCTCATGTTCCTCTTCGCCCTCGGCTACGACGTCGGCCCGCAGTTCTTCCGCGCCCTGCGCAAGGACGGCCTCCCCCAGGTCGTCCTCGCCCTCATCGTCTGCGTCACCGGACTCGCCTCCGCCTGGGCCTTCGCCGCCCTCGCCGGGTACGGGCCCGGCCTCTCCGCCGGTCTGCTCGGCGGCGGCCTCACCCAGTCCGCCGTCATCGGCGTCGGCTCCGACGCCATCGCCCACCTGCCCGGCGTCGGCGCGGACGAGGCCCGGGACCAGTCCCATCTGATCGCCGTCGCCTACGCGGTCACGTACCCCCTCGGTACGGTCCTGCCCGCGCTGCTCCTCGCCGGCTTCCTGCCCCGCCTCCTACGCCGGGACCTCGCGGCCGAGAGCGCCGTGCTCGCCGCCGACCTGGAGGCCGCCGAGGACAACCCCGACGCCGGGGAGGGCTACTACAAGCACGTGCTGCGCGCGTACGCCGTCGACGTGGCGGCCTTCGCGGGGCGCACGATCGGGGACTTCGAGGCGGAGCAGAAGGCCGCCGGGCGGCGGCTCTACATCACCCGGCTGCGCCGCGCCGGGGAGATCCTGGAGCACACCGCCGACACCCGGGTCGAGATCGGGGACGTCCTGGCCGTCAGCGCGGTCCGCGGCGACCTCGTCGCGTACGACGCGCGCACGCACATCGGGATGGAGACCGACGACTTCGAGCTGCTCGCCTACCGCACCGAGTCCCTGCACGTGGTCATCACCGACCGGAACCTCAGCGGCCGCACCATCCGCACCCTGCGCCACGAGGAGTTCATGCCGGGCGTCTTCGTCGACGAGCACTGGCGGGCCGGCGCCGACCTGCGGGTCCGCCTCGACAGCACCGTGGAGCGGGGCGACACCCTGGTCCTCACCGGGCCGCGCAGCCGGGTGGAGGCGGCCGCGGCGGAGCTGGGCAAGCCGGTGCCGACCAGCTTCGCGACGGACATGGTGTGGATCGCGCTCGGGCTCTTCCTCGGCGGCTGCCTCGGCATCCCGGCCCTGCACGCGGCCGGTGCTCCGCTGTCGCTGTCCACCTCCACCGGGGCGCTGCTGATGGGGCTGGTCTTCGGCTGGATCCGGAGCAAGTACCCCACGTACGGGAACCTGCCGTCGGCGGCGCAGTGGCTGATGGGCACGCTCGGCCTGTGCGTGTTCGTCACGGTCGTCGGCCTCAACGCCGGCCCGAGCTTCGTCCCGGGCCTGCGCGAAGCCGGCTGGCCGCTGCTGCTCTGGGGCGCGGCCGTGACGAGCGTGCCGCTGCTGGTCGGATTCGCCTACGGGCACTTCGTGCAGCGGCTCCCCCTCCCGATCCTGCTCGGCGCCCTGGCCGGAGCCCAGACCACGACGGCCGCGCTGGGCGCCCTCACGGAACGCGCCCGCAGCCAGATCCCGGCCCTGGGGACGACGGTCCCGTACGCCTTGGGCAACGTACTGCTGACGATGTGGGGGTCGGTGATCGTGCTGCTGCGGCGGTAGAGGGCCACTCGTTAAAGGTTCCCTGGAAGATACCTTCAAAGATATAATCGGCATCCGAGTTGATATCAACGGAGGTGCCTCGTGAGTAGAACCGTGATCGATCTCGACGATGAGTTGCTTGCGGACGTCGCCCAAGCACTCGGCACCAGCACCAAGAGGGACACGGTCAACACCGCCCTGCGCGAGGTGCTGGAGACCCGACGACGAGCCCTTGCACTGACGCGTCTTCGTGCGGCCGCCACCGACGGCGCCTTCGACCTGGACCTTTTTGACGACAAGGGGAACTACCGGCGGTGAGCGCTGCCCAATTCCTCATCGACACGAGCGCGTTGGCCCGACTCATGCGGGGCGACGCGGAACAGTACGGCTGGGACCAGGCCGCGGCGGCCGGACTCATCGCCACCTGCCCGATCACCGAGCTGGAGTTCTTCTATAGCGCCCGGTCCGCCGAGGACCGGATCCGGGGGATCGAGGACATGCGCCTGTTGTTCGGCTGGGTGCCGATCGACGACCGCGCATACGACCGGGCCTGGCAGGTGCAGGAGCTGCTGACGCGGCGGGGGCAGCACCGCAGTGCCGGCGCCGTGGACCTCATCGTCGCCGCGACCGCGGAACTGCAGGGGCTGACCCTCCTGCACCGCGACCGTGACTTCGAGTGCATCGCGGCCGTCACCGGCCAGGCCTTGCAGTGGTACGGCCCGGCAGCTGACAAGTAGGACGCAGACCGCCTCGACGGAGCGGTCCCGGAGGTCGACCTCCGGTTCGTGCGCGGCTGAGGTCCCGGAGACGGATAGAGACGGCCTAGCCGTGGGGGATCAGGGCCACCGGGCTGTGGGCGTGGTGGGCCACCGCGTGGTCCGTGGGGCCCATGCCGTGGAGGGGGCGGTGGTGGCGGCGGCCCACGACCAGGAGGTCGGCCCCGGCGGACTCCTCGAGCAGGAGCTTCGCCGGGTCGCCCGAGCGGGTCACGCACTGCGTCGGCACCCGCGGGTAGGCCGCGCCGGCCGCGGCCACCGCCGCTTCGAGCGGCTCCGGGGCGGCCGGGCCCACTGGCACCGCGTGCACCGCGCGCAGCGGGAGGGCGTGCCGCGCCGCCCAGGCGTACGCGAAGTCGAGGACCGCGGCGTAGTCGCCCGCCGGGTCCACCCCGACGACGACCCCGCGCCCGTGCGGCGCGCGCTCGGCGGGCTCCCGTACCAGGACCACCGGGACCTCGGCGCGCCCCGCGACGTGCAGCGCGGTGGAGCCGAGCAGCGGAACCACGTGGCGGTCCTCGCCGCTCGCGCCGAGCACGATCAGCCCGGCGTTCGCCCCGGCGGCCGCCCGCGGGATCTCGTTGCCGGGTCCGCCCTCGGCGGTGGCCGCCTCGACGGTCAGGTCCTGGTGGGTGGCGCGGAGTTCCTCGGTGAGGGCGGTCAGTACGGTCCTCGCCGCGGACTCGCTCGCGCCGAGCACGGGCTGGAACTCCGGTGAGATCGGCTGGACGGTCGGCCAGGCCTGGCCGACGTGGAGCAGCAGGAGCGGCGCCCCGGCCGCCAGGGCCTCACGGGCGGCCCACCGGGCGGCGGCGAGGCTCCGGGGCGACCCGTCGAACCCGACGAGCACGGGGAGGGCGCGGAGGACGGGCGGGGTGGGCGGGACGGGCGGGACGGGCGGGACGGACATCGGCGGCACCCTTCGTTCGTTCACATGGCCCTTTTGCGCGTATTTCGCATGCCGTGGCCGTTTTTCTGGTCGCTCCTACGACGCTACGCCCCTTGCCCCGTTTGTCCCGTGAGGAGGGTTCTGCTCTTGCTCGGACCGGCCGTAGGGCAGGGCCCCCGGACCGCCGGGGGCCCTCAGATGTCCAGGGCCCTCAGACCGTCAGGACCCTCAGACCGTCGCGAGGGAGATCTCGGTCGACTTGATCAGCGCGACACCCGAGCGGCCGGCCGATGCGCCGACAAAAAAATCTTCTGGGTTCCTGTCACACCCGTGCGGTGGCGCGGGTCAGTGCGGTGAGGACGAAAAAACACCGTCCGCACCGCCTACCGAGGAGCCCCTCATGCAGATCGCCGCCACCGTCGTCGCCGTCCTTGCCGCCGCCATGTCGGGCTTCTCGGGCTACTCGCTCCTGCGCCGCGCCCCCTGGGTCGTGGAGGCCATGGAGCAGTACGAGGTCCCCCGGGCCTGGTGGACCCCGCTCGGTGCGGCCAAGGCCGCCGGAGCGCTGGGCCTGCTGGCCGGCCTCGTCGTCCCGGCCGTCGGCATCGCCGCCGGCATCGGCCTGGTCCTCTACTACACCGGCGCCGTGATCACCGTGCTCCGGGCCCGGTCGTACGCCCACGTCCCCTTCCCGGTGATCTACATGGCCCCGGTCGTCGCCGCCTTCGCCCTCGGCTTCGCGGCGTAAGGCGTAGGGGGTGCGGGGGCGGGGGCGCAGGGCGGTCCCCCGCATCCCCCACCGCCCGTCAGGGGAACTTCGGCATCTCGCCGACCGTCTTCGCCACGTCGATCACGGCGAAGGCCGCGCCCTGCGGGTCCGCGACCGCCGCGAAGCGGCCGAAGGGGCTGTCCATCGGGCCGAAGTGCAGCTTGCCGCCGTGGGCCTGGGTCTTCGCGACCGCCTCGTCGCAGTCCGGGACGGCGAAGTAGACCTGGACGTACGAGGGGATCTCCGGCGGGAAGTCGGTGCCCATGTTCATCCGGCCCAGCACCGGGTTCTCCGGGCCGCCGAGGCTGAAGACCTTGAAGTCCATCCCGGCCGCCTCGGGGTCGTCGCCGAGGTCCATCTCCTGGGTTCCGTACGGGAAGACCTGCGGGAGGAACGCGTCCGGCTTGGCCACGTCGCGCGAGAAGAACTCGGCCCAGCAGTACGCACCCGGCTCGCCGATCTTCTCGAAGCCCTTGTGGTCGCCCGGCTGCCAAACGCCGAAGACCGCGCCGCTCGGCTCCTTCGCGATGGCCATCGTGCCGAAGGAGCCGACCTGCATCGGCTCCATCAGGAGCTCGCCGCCGGCCGCCTTGATCTTCGCGGCCGTGGCCGCGGCATCGGGCGAGGCGAGGTAGAGACACCATTGCGAATGGCCCTCCGCCCCCGGCATCGGCGGCACCACGGCCGCGACGGCCTTGCCGTCGGAGTAGGCCTGCGTGTAGTTCCCGTACTCGCTGCTGGACTCGCCGAAGGTCCAGCCCAGCACATCGGCGTAGAAGGTCTTCGCGCCCTCCAGATCGGAGAACATCGCGTCCACCCAGCAGGGCGCGCCTTCCGTGAACTCAGTCATGATCGATCGACTCCTGTGTCGTGTACGACGTGACCCGTCTCCGTACTCACGCTAGGCGCGGGGTCTGACAATCGCGCGGGGAGCACCGCCGCGCGGGACCCTGGAGTCATGGACGACAGCAACGACAAGAACGCCACGAAGGACGAGAAGGACGAGAAGGGCGAGAACGACAAGGGCGCAGCCGTCACCATCCGGCTCGCCCAGCAGCCGGAGGCCGACGAGCTGCTCGGGCGCAGCCCGCTCGCCGCGCTGGTCGGGATGCTGCTGGACCAGCAGGTACCCATGGAATGGGCGTTCTCGGGGCCCTACACGATCGCCCGGCGTCTCGGCTCCGACGACCTGGACGCGCACGCGATCGCCGCCTACGACCCGGAGGCCTTCGCCGCGCTGCTTTCCGAGAAGCCGGCCGTGCACCGCTACCCGGGATCGATGGCGAAGCGGGTGCAGCAGCTGTGCGCGTACCTCGTGGAGCACTACGAAGGGGACGCGGCGGCGGTGTGGACGGACGTGGGGACCGGCGCCGAGCTGCTGGCCCGGCTGCGGGCGCTGCCCGGCTTCGGGGAGCAGAAGGCGCAGATCTTCCTGGCGCTGCTCGGCAAGCGGTTCGGGGTGCGGCCGCGCGGCTGGCGCGAGGCGGCCGGCGGGTACGGGCCGGCGAACGTCTACCGGTCGGCGGCCGACATCACCGGCCCGGAATCGCTGGCCAAGGTACGGGCGCACAAGCAGGAGGCGAAGGCCGCCGCAAAGGCGGCGAAAGCGGCCACCAGCGTTTCCAGCAAGCGGAATTGACGGTTCGGGCGAGTGTCGCGCCCGTTGTCAGACCCTGCCCCTAAGCTCGTGATCATGACTGAGAACCTGACCCGCGCCGCCACTGCCGAGATCATCTCCGACGGTCCCGGCAGCCTGATCACCCTGCTCACGGACACCGCCGAGCTCACCTGCAACACGGCCACCTTCGAGGTCGGCGCGGCGGGTGCCCCGGTGCACTTCCACACCAAGGCGACCGAGTTCTTCCACGTCACGGACGGCACGCTCGACGTCCTGCTCGGCGACGAGATACACACCCTGACCAAGGGCGACTTCCTCGCCGTGCCCCCCGGTGTGAAGCACGCCTTCGCCCCCGCCGCGGACAGCACCGCCGAGGTCTTCGTCGGCTTCACCCCCGGCATGGGCCGCTTCGACTACTACCGGCTGCTCGGCCGGGTCCGGGCCGGCGAGGCCACGGTGCAGGACATCATCGACAGCCAGCCCGTCTACGACAACCACTACGCGGAGAGCGACGCCTGGGCCGGCCGCCTGAAGCGCAGCGCCGAAGCGTAGATCTCGTCGGCGTCGAGCCGTCGCAGTTCCTCCGCTATCAGCTCGGCGCTGCTGCGGATCTTCAGCGCCACCTTGCGGTCCGGGCTGCCCGGCAGGAGCAGGGTGGCCAGGACCCCGTCCGGGCGGTCCACGCGGATCTCCCCGGCCGAGGTCGTCAGCCGGACCCGGGTGATGACCGGGCCCCCGGTCGCCACCCGCTCCACGGGCACGCCGAGCCGGTCCTCCAGCCAGCGGGCCAGCAGTTCGGAGCTCGCGTTGCCGGGCTCGCTCTCCACCGCCGCGCCCGTCACCGGGAGCGGCTTCTGGTCCAGGGCGGCGGCCAGCAGCGAGCGCCACGGGGTGAGCCGGGTCCAGGCCAGATCGGTGTCCCCGGGCTGGTAGGCGCCGGCCCGGGCGTCGAGCGCGGCGACCGGGTCGGCGGCCGCCTCGGCATCGGTGATCCGGCGCTGCGCGAGGGCGCCCAGCGGATCCCTGGCGGGCGCGTCCGGGGCGTCGGCGGGCCACCAGGCCACCACGGGCGCGTCCGGTACCAACAGCGGGAGCACCACGGAGCCCGCGTGCTCGGTGAGCGTCCCGTGCAGCCGGAGCAGCACGATCTCCCCGGATCCGGCGTCGGCGCCGACCCGCAGCTCGGCGTCGAGCCGGTTCTGCCGCAGTCGGTGCGAGCCGCGCGCGGTGCGCTTGATCACCGCGATGATCCGGCAGGGGTGCTCGCGCGAGGCCTCGGAGGCCGCGCGGACGGCGTCGTAGGCGTTCTCCTCGTCCGTGGCGACGAGGAGGTTGAGCACGAGCCCCATCGTGGGGCTCCCGACGGCCCGTCGCGCGTCGAGCAGGGCCCGGTTGACCTTGCTGGAGGTCGTATCGGTGAGTTCGGTCCGCATGCTTCGAGTCTCGCAGGCCGGACGGGGCCTCAGGTACGGATTCCCCGTCCGGTGTCAGCGGCGCCGCTTGGCCGTGCCGAAGATGGACCGGGAGATCTCGCGGCCCAGCTGCGTACCGATCGACCTGGCCAGGGAGCGGAAGAGGCCGCTGCCCACCACCTGCTCCGCCAGCGAGGGGTCCGGCTTCGGCGCGGCCTTCGCGGCCGCCTTCGCCTGCTTCTCCGCCTCTGCCGCGGCGGCCGCCGCCTCGGCTTCCGCCTCGGCCGCCGCCTGCTCGGCGCTGATCTTCTCGTACGCCGATTCCCGGTCGATGGGCTCCGCGTACCGCGAGTAGAGCAGCGAGGACTTCACCGCCTGGTCCAGCGCGGCCGCGTCGATCGGCCCCATCAGCGACTGGGGGGCCCGCAGCCGGGTCGCGGCCACCGGCGTCGGCGCGCCGTTCTCGCTGAGCACCGTGATCACCGCCTCGCCCGTCCCCAGCTGGGTCAGCAGCTCCTCCAGGTCGTAGGCGGAGTTCGGGAAGGTCTTCACCGTCGCCTTCAGCGCCTTCGCGTCGTCCGGGGTGAACGCGCGCAGCGCGTGCTGCACCCGGTTGCCGAGCTGCGCCAGCACGTCGGCCGGCACGTCCTTGGGGGTCTGGGTCACGAAGAAGACGCCGATGCCCTTGGAGCGGATCAGCCGGACCGTCTGCGTGATGGCTTCGAGGAAGGCTTTCGAGGCCCCGTTGAACAACAGGTGCGCCTCGTCGAAGAAGAAGACCAGCTTGGGCTTCTCCAGATCGCCGACTTCCGGAAGATCGGTGTACAGATCCGCCAGCAGCCACATCAGGAAGGTGGAGAAGAGCTGCGGTTTGTCCTGGACCGCCGGGAGCTCCAGTACGGAGACCAGTCCGCGCCCGTCCGCCGCCGTTCGGAGGAATTCGCTGGTGTCGAATTCGGGCTCGCCGAAGAATTCCGCGGCCCCCTGCTGTTCGAAGGCGGTGAGCGCCCGCAGAATCACCCCGGCGGTCACCGTCGAGAGTCCGCCGATGCCCTTGAGCTCGGGCTTT
This sequence comes from Streptomyces sp. NPDC058289, assembly GCF_042880975.1. Classification (NCBI taxonomy): domain Bacteria; kingdom Bacillati; phylum Actinomycetota; class Actinomycetes; order Kitasatosporales; family Streptomycetaceae; genus Streptomyces; species Streptomyces sp. NPDC058289. The sequence goes on along the minus strand of NZ_JBHVYI010000015.1, from coordinate 51,969 downwards.
CCCTTGTCCGAAACGAGGAAGGCGACGACCGCCCGCAGGTCCTTGAGGTCGATCAGCTCCAGGCCCTTGGCATCGGCGTAGTGGAAGATCAGCCCCAGCGACTGCTCCTGCGTCTGGTTGAGCTGGAGCACCTTGGACATCAGGACCGGGCCGAAGCTCGTCACGGTGGACCGGAGCGGGATTCCGGGGCCGATCCCGCCGAGCGAGTAGAACTCGCTGGGGAATCCGGCGCCCTCCCATTCCTGGGCCACGTCCTTGGCCCGTTCCTCGATCTTGTCGTTGGCCGCGCCGGGCGCCGAGATCCCCGAGACATCGCCCTTGATGTCCGCGAGGAAGACCGGAACGCCGTTGGCCGACAGCTGCTCGGCGATGAGCTGCAGCGTCTTGGTCTTGCCGGTTCCGGTGGCGCCCGCGACCAGTCCGTGCCGGTTGAGCATCGACAGCGGGATGCGGATCTGGTGCTCCGGCAGGCAGGCCCCGTCCCAGAGCACGGCCCCCAGATCGAGCGCGGGTCCGGTGAAGGCGTACCCCGCGGCGATCTGCCCGGCAGGGGACGCGGGGTCGGTGCTCTGGCTCATATATCACTCCCGAAATAGCCCTGTTTGCCACCTTTGCACCGTCATCGCAAGGCTGCGCCCGCAGGCCCCTGCCCGGTAGGCTTTCCGTGTGATCTTCAAGCGCATCGGAAATAGGCGGCCGTACCCCGACCACGGCAGGGAAACCACCCGGCAGTGGGCGGATGTCGCCCCGCGCCCGGTCCGGCTCGACCAGCTTGTGACCACCAAGGGCCAGCTCGACCTCGAAACGCTGCTCGCCGAGGATTCGACCTTCTACGGGGACCTCTTCGCCCACGTCGTGAAGTGGCAGGGCGACCTGTACCTCGAGGACGGTCTGCACCGCGCCGTCCGCGCCGCGCTCCAGCAGCGCCAGGTCCTGCACGCGCGCGTCCTCGAACTGGGCTGATCCGCCCTCCGCGGGCCCCGACCGGGTGTCGGATAGGTCCCGGTTGCGCCTTTCGGGTCAGCCTTGCCCTATGAACAGATGATTCAGTGGGCATCGGCAGCAGTCGGCATTACGCTGCGCACATGAGCATGCTCACTCCCCCTGGCATGGGCGGAAAGTACAAGGTCACGGGAGCGGCTTACCCCCGCATGACCCGCCCTCGACGCCGCCGCCGGATCGTCCTCGTGGTGCTCGGATCGATCATCGGGCTCGCCCTGATCGCTTACGGGGCCGTGCAGCTCATCGATGTGTTCGGCGGTGACGCGGACAAACGCAAGACCGCCGCCGCGGCCAAGGACTGCGCGACCCCCGCCCCCAAGGCCGGCTCCGCAGCCTCCGCCGCGCCGCAGGTCGTGCTCCCGCCGCCCGGCGGGATCACGGTCAACGTCTACAACGCGACCCCGCGCGCCGGCCTCGCCAAGGCCGTGGGCGATGAGCTCAAGAACCGCGGCTTCGCCATCGGCAAGGTCGGCAACGCCCCCGCCGACTTCGACAAGAAGGTCCCGGGCGCCGGGATACTGGTCGGCTCGCCGCAGACGGACAAGGCCGCCTTCTCCGTCCTCGGCACCAACCTCGCCGGCGCCACCCAGCAGACCGACACCCGCGAGACCGCGGACATCGACCTGATCCTGGGCGACGCCTTCAAGGAACTCACGCCGAAGGCCGACGCGGACAAGGCCCTGGCCGCCCTGGCCAACCCCCAGCCCGCGCCCGCCAAGAAGTGCTGACCGGCTGAGGCCGACCAACCGAAAAAGCCCGGCCTCCCGAAGGGGGGGCCGGGCTTTCGGACCTCTGCGCCGAACCGCGCCGATCCGCGCTACTCCGCCGAGCCGTACATGCGGTCGCCCGCGTCGCCCAGGCCCGGCACGATGTAGCCGTGCTCGTTGAGCCGCTCGTCCACCGCGGCCGTCACCACCGTCACCGGCGTGCCCGCGAGCTCGCGCTCCATGATCTCGACGCCCTCGGGCGCGGCCAGCAGCACCACCGCGGTCACGTCGTCCGCACCGCGCTTGATGAGTTCCTTGATCGCCGCGACGAGCGTGCCGCCGGTGGCGAGCATCGGGTCCACCACGTAGACCTGGCGGCCCGAGAGGTCCTCCGGCATGCGCGTCGCGTACGTGGAGGCCTCCAGGGTCTCCTCGTTGCGGACCATGCCGAGGAATCCGACCTCGGCGGTCGGAAGCAGCCGCACCATGCCGTCGAGCATGCCGAGACCGGCGCGCAGGATCGGTACGACCAGCGGCCGCGGGTAGGAGAGCTTCACGCCGGTGGTCGGACCGACCGGGGTGACGATGTCGGCCTGCTCGGTGCGCACGTCCCGGGTGGCCTCGTACGCCAGCAGGGTCACCAGCTCGTCGGCGAGGCGCCGGAAGGTGGGGGAGTCGGTGCGCTTGTCGCGCAGGGTGGTGAGTTTGTGCGCCACCAACGGGTGATCCACGACCTGCAAACGCACAACATCCTCCAAAACTCGGCTGTCGCAGCGAAAGCTGCGACCTGCGACGCCGCCACCTGCGAAAACGGCCGCAAATGCGCGACCCACACCCAAAAGGCTACGCGCTGTGCCCACCCCTTCGCGCCCGAAGCGGCGGCCACGCCCGGAAACCCCTGGAGATGCGACCCGCCCGGACCCCCAGCACGCTGGACGGATGACCCACGCAATGGTGATCGCCGCCGTCGACGGATCCGAACACAGTCTCAAGGCCCTGGAGTGGGCAAGGGCTGCGGCAGTGCGCCACGGCACCGGGCTCGTCGTCGCCCACGTGCTGTCCGACAGCGCCCAGCTGTACGCGGCACGCCGTTCCTCCCTCTACGACCGCACCGAGCCCGAAGAGGCCGAGGACCCCGTCAGCGTGCGAATACGGGCCCATCTGGCCGCGGGGGGCCCGCTCCCCTCCGAAGTCCGCTACGAGTCCCTGGAGGGCTCCGTCCCGGAGGCCCTGCGGGACATCGGGGAGGGCGCCCGGATGCTCGTGATGGGATCCCGGGGCCGCGGCGGCTTCGCCGCGCTGCTGCTCGGCTCGAACAGCCGCGCCGTGGCCACCAGCGCCGCCTGCCCGGTGGTCGTCGTCGCGCACGAGGCGCGCGGAGCGGACGCGGCCTCCCAAGCCTCGGCCGGGCGGGTGGTGGTGGGACTGCACGCCGCGGAGACGCCCGACAACGTACTGGACTTCGCGTTCACGGAGGCCGCCGCGCGGGACACCGCCCTCCAGGTGGTCTCGGCGTACAGCATCCCGCCGTCGCCGACGATGGTGATCGACAGCCCGTTCGCGGTGATCCCGCCGGAGGCGCTGGTGGGGGAGGACGAGAACGCGGTGCCGGCCGAGCGCGAGATGCTCCGCTCCCAGACGGAACGGCTCGCACCGTTCCGGGCGAAGTACCCGACCGTGCCCGTCGAGCAGGCCGCGGTGCCCGGCGACGCGGCCGGGCGCCTCGTCGACACCTCCAAGTCGGCGGCGCTGGTCGTCGTGGGCCGCCACCACCCGCGCCGGCACATCCGGTCCCTGATGATCGGCTCGGTCGCGAACGCCGTGCTGCAGCACGCGCACGGTCCGGTGGCGATCGTCCCGACCCTGCCGGAGTCGGGGGAGTCGGGGGATGCGGCGGAGTCGGCGGAGTCGGCGGGGGAGTCCGCGTAGCCGGGATTGTCGGAATCCGACTGAATTCCTCTCGAGTCGTGGCAGAAGGTGGCATCAAACGGCCGGTCCGAGGGAAGGTGGGGGTTCGGGGGGACGGACCGGACCGGACCAGCCAGGGGCGGTGACCCATGCCCGAAGACGATCACGAGCCACTGGAGACGACGGCGCAGCGCAGAGCACGGCGCGCGCAGTTCCTCCGTGACCTGCACGAGGCCCGGGAACTGCGCGACCGGGTCCAGCCCAGGCGCGCCCGCGCCGCCCGCATGCGCCAGCAGATGCGCATGCGCACCTTCCGCTGGTGAGCCCCTCCGGGCCCCCCGCCCGGGCCCTTCCGGGCCCCCCGCCCGGGCCCTGCCGAGGCGCCGCCCGGCCGCCGTCCGGCCGCCGTCCCGCCCCCGGCACGAGGCCCCGTACAACACGCGCGGCCAGCGCCACGGCGCGGAAGACCTCACGCAATGGCTCCGTTTCTGCCACGATGCCGACTGGGCGGGGTACGAAACGGTGAGCACGGCGACCGTTCCACCCACACCCACCTCCGGCCGGGGGAACTCCAACCGGCACGCCTATGACCAGTGGGAGAGTCACGGTGTATTTCGCCGCACTGCTCGCGCGCACCGAAGACGGGTGGGAAGCGAGCGACATGGAACTCGACGATGTCGAGTCCCTGAGTGATCTGATCGATCTCGCCCGCTCCGCCTCTGTCGACGACGACACGGTGGTAGCCCTCATCGAACAGGAGGACACCTGGTTCGGGGTCGTCCGGGTGGACGGCGAGGAGGACCCGCGCTACTACGTGTCCAACGCCTCCGCCGCCTCCCGCAGCTCCTACGGCTCGATGCTGACTGACGAGCTGCTCGGCAAGGACGACGAGGACGACGAACTCGACGAGCTGGACCTCGACGGAACCGAGGACGGCGAGGACGAGGTCATCGCCTCCTACCCGGACGGCGGACCCGCCGACAGAGACGAGGAGGACGAGACGGACGCGGACGACGGCCACGACGTACGGGCCGGCGCCGAACCGGCACCCGCCGGCCCGCTCGGCGACCCCAGGCTGCTCGACGACCTCGGAGTCAGCCACAAACAACTGATGACCCTGGACGGGGACGCGCTCTCGGAGATCGCCGATTCGCTCGGCGCCACCGAGGTCCTGGAGGCCGTCCGCTAGTGATCCCCGCGCACCACCACACCCCGCGGCCCACCCCGTACACGCCCGACCCCGTACGGGACCCGTGGCAGGACTCCATGCGCCTGGCGCTCCGGGAGGCCGCCCGGGCGGTGCCGGCCGGCGACGTGCCGGTCGGCGCCGTGGTGCTCGGCCCGGACGGGAAGCTCCTGGCCACCGGGCACAACGAGCGGGAGGCGACCGGAGACCCGACGGCACACGCCGAGGTACTGGCGCTGCGCCGGGCGGCCTCCGCCCTCGGGGAATGGCGGCTCCCGGGGTGCACCCTCGTGGTGACCCTGGAGCCGTGCGTGATGTGCGCGGGCGCCCTCGTGCAGTCACGGGTGGCCCGGGTGGTCTACGGGGCGTCCGACGAGAAGGCGGGTGCCGCCGGGTCGCTGTGGGACCTCGTACGGGACCGCCGGCTCAACCACCGGCCCGAGGTGATCGCGGGCGTGCTCGCGGGGGAGTGTGCGCAGCAGCTCACGGACTTCTTCCGCGACCTCTGAGGGTTCGGGCGAGGGTTCCGCGCGTATGGATTTCAGAGCACGGGTCTCCTTGGGCTAAGCTCTCTCTCGGTAGCGTGTCCGAGCGGCCGAAGGAGCACGCCTCGAAAGCGTGTGATGGTGCAAGCTATCCGTGGGTTCAAATCCCACCGCTACCGCTCTGATCGAGAGCCCCGCCCCGCAAGGGTCGGGGCTCTCGTCGTTTCCGGGCGCCAAGCGCCCTCCTCGCTGTGTCCGGCGTCCGGCGTCCGAGGGACATCCGCGTGACCGCCCGCGCCCTCGGCCGTTGTCACGGCATGACCAAGACCCAGCGCATCCTCGCCGCCATCGCCCTCGCGGGGGCCGCCGCGGGCCTCGCGGCGCCCGCCGCCTCCGCCGCACCGATCTCCCCGCTCACCCTCCCGGACCTGCCGGCGCCGCAGGGCATGCCGGACGGGGCGAGCCCGTCCTCGGTGCAGGAGATCGGCGGGCAGGTCAGCGGCGGCCTGAACCAGCTCAACCAGCTGATGGAGCTGCCGAACCAGCTCGCGCCCGTGATCGCCCCGGTCCAGCCGATCGCCGACCTGGCCGGCGGCCTGGAGTAGGCGCACCGGATCTGGATCCCACACCGTTCGGCGGCACCGTTCGGGGAAACCGTTCGGAGACACGTTCGGCGGGCAACGCGAAGAAGGCCCCGACCTGAGTCGGGACCTTCAACGGTTGGGACGGGGGAAGTGGCATCGGGGGGACAAGCCACTTCCCCCGATGAGGACGGAACCTGCCAGCCCAAGCCGCAGTCAGGGGGGAAGCTTGCGGCTCGGACCCCGCAGTGAGGTCCTGTCCCTCGCCCACCGATTTCCTGCCAGAACCGGTGGGCTCGTGTTCAATCCTGCGCCTTCCGAGGCCGTCGGCACACCGGCAAAGGGCCTGCGTCACGAGGCCATTGGTCCTTAAAGGCCAGGTGAGTGTTCGAACACGACCGGCTAGACTCTCCCGACCTTGCAGGACCGGTTGGGGAGGCCGACAGCGCACGTGGAAACCAAGAAGCTGATCTCGGGCGCCCTCGCCGTCTTCGTCCTCTTCGTCATCATCACTCAGCCCATAAAAGCCGCCGATATGGTGCAAATAGGCTTCCAAGGAATCTCGGATGCCGCAACGGCGATCGGCGAGTTCATGACCGAACTGGTGCGCTGAACCCGTACGCTGAAGCGGTTTCCGGACTTCCCGGCCCCCCACTCCGACGGGTGGGGGGCTTTTTGCGTTCCCACACACGGGGCAAGATGCCCTGTTATGCCCAACTCGCCCTCAACACGGCGATATGAGGTGCTTGCACACAGTGCACATGTCTTGTGATGCTATGACCGCTTTTGACGGATGAGTTGATGACGTGACGTGAAGGGGTGGCGTGACCGTGCCGGCCAGTACTGCGCCCGAGGTGCCGCCCCAGCAGGACCCGCAGCAGGAGCACCCCCGGGAACCGCACCGGGACTCCCCGCAGGCCCCGCACCAGGGCGCGCACCGCGACTCCCCACAGACCCAGCCGCAGGCCTCCCCGCAGGCCCAGCCGGGGTCCCAGTCGGGGTCCCAGCCGGTGCCCCCGCCGTCGGGGTCCCAGTCGGGGTCCCACCCGGTGCCCCCGCCGCCGGAGTCCCACGTACCGCCCCAGCAGGAGGCCCCCGAGGAGCCCCCGGTCGCCCCCAGGCCGCAGAGCCGGGGCGCCGACACCCGGGCCCTCACCCAGGTCCTGTTCGGGCAGCTGAAGAACCTGCAGCCGGGCACCAGCGAGCACTCCCGGGTCCGCGGGGCCCTCATCGAGGCAAACATCCCCCTCGTCCGGTACGCGGCAGCCCGCTTCCGCAGCCGCAACGAGCCGATGGAAGACGTGATCCAGGTCGGCACGATCGGGCTGATCAACGCGATCGACCGGTTCGACCCCGAGCGCGGGGTGCAGTTCCCGACCTTCGCCATGCCGACCGTCGTGGGCGAGATCAAGCGGTACTTCCGCGACAACGTCCGCACTGTCCACGTCCCGCGCCGCCTCCACGAGCTGTGGGTCCAGGTCAACGCCGCCACCGAGGACCTCACCACCCTGCACGGCCGCACCCCGACCACCCCCGAGATCGCCGAGCGGCTGCGCATCGGCGAGGACGAGGTGCTCTCCTGCATCGAGGCCGGCCGCAGCTACCACGCGACCTCCCTGGAGGCCGCCCAGGAGGGCGACGGGCTCCCCGGCCTGCTCGACCGCCTCGGCTACGAGGACCCCGAGCTGGCCGGCGTGGAACACCGCGACCTGGTCCGCCACCTCCTCGTACAACTGCCCGAGCGCGAGCAGCGGATCCTCCTCCTGCGGTACTACAACAATCTGACCCAGTCGCAGATCAGCGCCGAGCTCGGCGTCTCCCAGATGCACGTCTCCCGACTCCTCGCCCGGAGCTTCGCCCGGCTGAGATCCGCAAACAGGATCGAGGCCTAACCGGATCGAGTGGAGATCATTCTCCTCGTTTCCTGACAGAGCGGCAGATTCCCGTCCTAGAGCAGGTCTATCGGGTTCTGTCGCTGGAGATACTTGTCGACATGGCGCTACAGCGTGTTGCCGACATGTGACATTCTGCTGGAACCGCGTTTGCCGCAGCCCCGCCTCCGGTATTCAGGTGGAGGCTGCGTTCCTCCGACGGGCGCGCAGATGAAGCGCGACCGTCCGCGACCTCAAGGGGGTGGCATGTCCGTAGACCAGGGCAGCTCACAGGTGCTCACGCTCGTCAAGCAGCGTGAAGTGCCGGCAGTGTCCCACCGCTCGGAAGCCATCGACACCCGGATCGACACCCGCACCCTCTCCCGCTCCCTCTTCAAGCGGCTCGCCGGCCTCGACGCGGACAGTCCCGAGCGGACGTACGTACGCGACACCCTGATCGAGCTGAACCTCCCCCTCGTGCGCTACGCCGCGGCCCGCTTCCGCAGCCGCAACGAGCCCATGGAGGACATCGTCCAGGTCGGCACGATCGGGCTGATCAAGGCCATCGACCGGTTCGACTGCGAACGCGGCGTGGAGTTCCCGACCTTCGCCATGCCGACGGTCGTCGGTGAGATCAAACGGTTCTTCCGGGACACTTCCTGGTCCGTGCGCGTCCCGCGCCGGCTCCAGGAGCTGCGCCTGGCCCTCACCAAGGCCAGCGACGAGCTCGCCCAGAAGCTCGACCGCTCGCCGACCGTGCCGGAGCTCGCGGCCGTGCTCGGGGTCTCGGAGGAGGACGTCGTCGACGGCCTCGCCGTGGGCAACGCGTACACCGCCTCCTCGCTCGACTCTCCCTCCCCCGAGGACGAGGGCGGCGAGGGCTCGCTCGCGGACCGGCTCGGGTACGAGGACACCGCGCTGGAGGGCGTCGAGTACCGCGAGTCGCTCAAGCCCCTGCTGGCCAAGCTCCCGCCCCGGGAACGGCAGATCATCATGCTGCGGTTCTTCGCGAACATGACGCAGTCGCAGATCGGCGAGGAGGTCGGCATCTCCCAGATGCACGTCTCCCGGCTGCTCACGCGCACGCTCGCGCAGCTCCGCGTCGGCCTGATCGGCGAGTAGCCTCCGGGGCGCGGGCGCGATCGGCCAATCCGCCGCACCCGCTTCCCAATTGACGGCACGTCAGGAAAACTGCCGGGATGCGAAAGGTATCCCGGCAGGCCGCCGTCCTCGTCCTGAGCGCCACGGCTGCCGCCGCCGCCCTGACCGGCTGCGGCGGCCCGGCGCACGAGGGCTACGTGGCCGTGGGCGCGGCCGCTCCGGGCCCCGAGCGGGGCGCAGGGGAGAACGTCGCGCCCAAGGCCCGGGTCGAGTTCCAGTCGCTCCCGCAGGCGTCGCCGGGCTCCTCCGCGTCCTCCGGCGGCACGTCGGGCAGCACTTCGGCGGAGATCCCGGGCGATGTCCCGGGCACTACTCCCGGCGGGGTCCCCGGCGGTACGCCGCCCGGCGCCCCGGGGTCGTCCCGGCCCCCCGGCGGCTCCACCCCGGGCGGAGGCACGCCCACCACCCCCGGCGGCTCCGGAAACCCGCCCGGCACCGTACCCGGCACGACGCTTCCGACCACCCCGGGCGGCAAGCCCGGGACTCCGTCGAGCCCGCCCCCGAAGCCGGGGCCGTCCACCCCGGCGCCGCCCCCGGCCGCGCCGGCGAAGCTGAGCATCGGCGCGCCGACCCGTACCGCGACGGCGGAGCGCTGGTGCGAGCAGGTCACGGTGGCGTTCACCAATACCGGCGGCACGGCGGCCCGTTCGGGCACGGTCGGCTTCGCGACGCACATCATCGGCGCCCTGGGCGTCGACTGGGCCACCATCCACTCGACCCAGCCGCTGCCCGCGCCAATCGCGGGCGGCACGACGAAGACGCAGACCTACCGGATCTGCGTCGAATCCTGGCGCGTCCCCCTGGGCATGCGCGTGGAGACCCAGAAGGTCACGGCCGCCTGGAACTGAGCCGGCGGCCGGACCTCAGAGCGCCAGCCAGGCCACCACGGCGATCAGGACCAGCGCGGCGAGGCCGACACCGATCCACAGGCCCGCGCCCGGGCCCGACTTGCGCGCGGCACGGTTCTGCATGCGCGAACCCGGGACGGCGGGAGCCGGTACCGGCTCGTCGACGAACGCCCGGAACATCTGGGTGCTGCCCGCGGGGTCGTAGTCACCCTCGGGAGCCTGTGAGTTGTGGTTCGAGTCGTGATTCGCAGCCATGCGCAGGACCCTAGCCGGTTTTCCGATTCCTTTACCGCCCAGCCCTCCGATTCATTTGCCTGTAACAACCATCTGCTTCTATGGTTGCCCGAAGCAACGACATTCGGAGGGGAGTCCCGGTGACCGCAGCACCCGTGGCACCCGCAGAGCCCGTAGCGACCACACTGGCCACGCGTTACGCCGAACTGGCACGTCAGCTCACCGGCATCGGCGCCGTCAAGCGCGACCTCGCCCGCCTCCTGCCCCCCGACTGCCCGCCCGGTTCGGCGGCCGTGCTCACCGTGCTCGACCGCCACGGCGAGATGCGGCTCGGCCGCCTGTCCGAGTACCTGGCCATCGACATCTCCGTGACCAGCCGGCACGTCGCGCACACCGCCGACCGCGGCTGGATCACCCGCGACACCGACCCCGGCGACGCCCGCTGCCGGATCCTGCGCCTGACCCCGGCCGGCCGCGCGCTCCTCACCGAGCTCGGCACCCGCCACACCACGGCGCTGGAGAAGGCCCTGGCCGACTGGTCCGACGCGGACGTCGACCACCTCAACATCCTGCTGGCCCGGCTCCGATCGGGCTTCACGCGTCCAGACAGCTAGACCGAAGGAAACACATGGCTACGACCACACCCACCGGTGTGCGGGGCGGCGGCCGGCCGGAGACCACGTCCGACAGCGCGCCCATGACCCACCCGCAGATCATGAAGGCGCTCTCCGGGCTGATGCTCGGCATGTTCGTGGCGATCCTGTCCTCCACGATCGTCTCCAACGCCCTGCCCCAGATCATCGGCGACCTCGGCGGCACCCAGTCCTCGTACACCTGGGTGGTCACGGCAGCCCTGCTCTCGATGACGGCGGCGACCCCGCTGTGGGGCAAGCTGTCCGACCTGTTCAGCAAGAAGCTGCTGGTCCAGATATCCCTGGTGATCTACGTCCTCGGCTCGATGGTCGCTGGCATGTCCCAGAACACCGGCATGCTCATCGCCTGCCGCGTGGTCCAGGGCATCGGCGTCGGCGGGCTCTCCGCCCTCGCCCAGATCGTGATGGCCGCGATGATCTCCCCGCGCGAGCGCGGCCGGTACAGCGGCTACCTCGGCGCGGTCTTCGCCGTCGCCACCGTCGGCGGCCCGCTGCTCGGCGGGGTCATCACCGACACGAGCTGGCTCGGCTGGCGCTGGTGCTTCTACGTCGGCATCCCCTTCGCCGTCATCGCCCTGATCGTGCTCCAGCGCACCCTGCACCTGCCCGTCGTCCGCCGCGACGTCAAGGTCGACTGGCTCGGCGCCTTCCTGATCAGCGGCGCCGTCTCGCTCCTGCTGATCTGGGTGACCCAGGCCGGCAGCTCGTACGACTGGATCTCCTGGCAGACCTGGGCGATGACCGGCGGCGCGCTCGCCCTCGGCCTGCTCTTCGTACTCGTCGAGTCCAGGGCGAGCGACCCGATCATTCCGCTGCGCCTCTTCCGCAACAAGACCATCAGCCTCGCCTCGGCGGCCTCGCTCTTCGTCGGCATCGCGATGTTCTCGGGCACCGTGTTTTTCAGCCAGTTCTTCCAGTTGGCCCGCGGCGAGTCCCCCACGATGTCCGGAATCCTCACGATTCCGATGATCGGCGGACTCTTCGTCTCCTCCACCGTTTCCGGTCAGGTGATCACCAAGACCGGCAAGTGGAAGGCCTGGCTCGTCTCCGGCGGTGTGCTCCTGACGGCCGGGCTCGGCCTGCTGGGCACCCTGCGGTACGACACCCCGTACTGGCACATCGCGATCTTCATGGCGCTGACCGGCCTCGGCCTCGGCATGATGATGCAGAACCTGGTCCTCGCCTCCCAGAACCAGGTGGCCCCCGAGGACCTCGGCGCCGCCAGCTCGGTCGTCACCTTCTTCCGCTCGCTCGGCGGCGCGATGGGCGTCTCCGCCCTCGGTGCGGTCATGGCCAACCGGGTCACCCACTACGTCGAGGACGGTCTCGCCGAGCTCGGCCCGAAGGCGGCGGCCATGGGCCACGGCGGAACGGGCGGGGGCGGGATCCCCGACCTCGACAAGCTGCCCGAGCCCTTCCGCACGGTCGTCGAGTCCGCGTACGGGCACGGCGTCGGCGACGTCTTCCTCTACGCCGCCCCCACCGCGCTGCTCGCGCTGGTGCTGGTGGTGTTCATCAAGGAGGTCGCCCTCAAGTCGAAGCCGGCGGGCCACGAGCCGGCGGCCGCCTCGGCGGAGTAGCCGGACGGTCTACGGGGCTGCGGGCGCGGCGGGCAGGGCCGGGGCGGCGGGCGCCGCGCGCCCGGTGTGTGCCTGGATCCCGGCGATCAGGACGTCGAGCGCGAGGCAGAACTCCCCGTCGGGCGGCCGCCGGACCGTGCCCCCACAGCCGTGCAGGAACTGGGAGACGGCCAACCGGGCCCCGGCGCGGGTGGCGTCCGGCAGGCCCGTGGCGTCCAGCAGCCGGTGCAGGGCGGAGTCGAAGGCCCGTGCGTGCGGGCCGATGTTCGGATACGCGGCGGTGAGCGGAGCCACCCACGGGTGGTCCAGGAGCAGCCTGCGGTAGCCCCGGGCCAGCGAACGGAGCCGGCCGGGCCAGCCCTCCGCGGGCGGCCCGGCCGGCTCCTGCTGTTCGCCGAGCTCGCCCAGGGCGCTGTCCAGGGCGAGTTCGAGCAGATCGTGCTTGGTGTCGACGTACCAGTACAGGGACATCGCGGTGACCCCGAGCCCGGCGGCGAGCCGCCTCATGGAGAACCGGGCCAGCCCCTCGGCGTCCAGCAGCCGTACGGCCGCGGCCGTGATCCGCTCCCGGTCGAGTCCGTCGGGGCCTTCGGTGCGCCGCCGGGCGGGTGCGGCCGGCCGTACGGCCAGCCAGACGCTGGTCCGGGTCGTGCCGGGATCGGCCGGGGTGACCATGGAGGCATCCTCCTCGCACGCACGGGACCGGCCCGGAATGCCCGGTCCGCCCCCTCGATGCTAGGGCCTGTCGGCAAACTCCCGTCGTCGCCCGCAGACGGGAGTTTGCCGGCACCCCCTAGAGGTGGGACCGGGGTCCGGTGGGCCTCAGGATGCCTGTGACGTCGGCGCCGTGAGGTCGTAGAAGGTGGCTCCGCCGATGGTGGAGGCCTTGAAGTTGGCCTTGACCCAGGTCTCGATGGAGCTGCTCACGCCACCGCCGGGGCCGCCCCCGCCACGGACCGCGGTGCCGGTCTCCGCGCCGCCGCCGGTTTCGCCGCCGGCTGCGGCGCCATCGGCTCCCGCGCTGCTCTGGCCGATGAAGTAGTGGATCTTCCCGGCGCTCACGTACTCCTTGAACTGCTCCAGGGTCGGCGAGGGGTCGCTGCCGTTGAAGCCGCCGATGGCCATCACCGGCTGCTCCGAAGCCAGCTGGTAACTCGCCGCGTTCTGGGAGCCGATGGCGGCCGCCGCCCAGGTGTACCGGTCCGCGTCGGCGCGCAGCGCGGCCGTGGCCTCGGAGCTGGTCTTCGTCCCGCCGAGCAGGCCGCCCATGCCGCCGCCCATGCCGCCACCGCCCGGGCCACCGCCGTCGGTCCGGCCTGTCCGGCCGCCGTCGGTGGTCTGGTTGCCGCCGGGGGCCTGACCGCCCTGGGCCTGACCGCCGGGAGCCTGACCGCCGGGAGCCTGACCGCCCTGGCCGCCGGGGGCCTGGCCGCCCTGACCGCCGCCGCCCTGGGGCATGCCCTGCGGGGCGCCGCCGCCCGGCATTCCGCCACCGCCCGGCATCTCGCCGCCGCGCATCCCGCCGCCGCCGGGGCCGCCGCGGCCGCCCGCGACCGCGGGCCCGGCCGTCACGATGGAGCCGGTGTGCGCGGTGGTCACCGTGCTCAGGCAGTACGCGAGGGGTCCGGCCAGGGCCACGCCCAGGCCGACTGCCGCCACGCCGAGTGCCATGCGGCGGCCCAGCCGCGCGGTGAACGGCAGCAGCAGGGCCGTGCCGAGTCCGACAGCGAGGACCAACCAGCGCAACCACGGCACGTACTCCGCGGAGCGGCCGAGCAACACGAAGGCCCAGTACGACGTGAGTGCGAGGGTCCCCGAGAGCGTGAGGGAGGCGGCCCGGCTGCCCCGCTCCTCCCAGAGGACGGCGACGCCCATGCCGACCAGGGCGGCGATGTAGGGGGCCAGCGCGACGGTGTAGTACTCGTGGAAGATGCCCTGCATGAAGCTGAAGACCACTGCGGTGATCAGCAGCGCCCCGCCCCAGGCCAGGAAGGCCGCCCGGGCCATGCCCTCCAGCGAGTCGGTGGCCCGGCGGGCCCGCCAGGTGACCACGAGGCCCGCGACGAGCAGGATCAGCGCGGCGGGCAGCAGCCAGCCGATCTGACCGCCGATGTTGGAGGAGAACATCCGGTCGATGCCGGTCTCTCCCCAGCTCATCCCTCCGCTGCCTCCGCCACCGGGGGCGCCGGCCATGCCCTCGGCGGCCGTGCGGCCGGCGCCTCCGACGCTGCCGGTCTCCTCGCCGTTGATCCGGCCGAGGCCGTTGTAGCCGAGGGTCAGTTCCAGGAAGGAGTTGGTCTGCGAGCCCCCGATGTACGGGCGGGAGGAGGCGGGCCACAGTTCGACGATCGCCACCCACCAGCCGCCGGCCACCACCATGGCGAGGGTGGAGAGCAGCAGCTGTCCGAGGCGCCTGCGCAGTCCGGTCGGCGCGCAGACCGCGTACAGCAGGGCGAGGGGCGGCAGGATGACGAAGGCCTGCAGGGTCTTGGTCAGGAAGGCGAAGCCGACCGCGACCCCGGCCCAGACGAGCCACTTGGTGTGCGCACCCTCCAGAGCCCGGAGCACGCAGTACACGGTGACGGTCATCAGCAGGGTCAGCAGCGCGTCGGGGTTGTTGAAGCGGAACATCAGCGCGGCCACGGGCGTCAGCGCGAAGACGGCTCCGCTGATCAGGGCCGCCGCCGGGCCGAACTGACGGCGTACGGACGCGTAGAGCACGGCGGTCGTTCCGACGCCCATGAGGGCCTGCGGGACGAGGATCTGCCAGGCGCCGAGTCCGAAGAGCCGGACGGACAGCATCATGGGCCACAGCGCGGCCGGGGGTTTGTCGACGGTGATGGAGTTCCCGGCGTCGGAGGAGCCGAAGAAGAAGGCCTTCCAGCTCTCGCCGCCCGCCTGGACCGCGGCGGAGTAGAAGGAGTTGGCGTAGCCGGACGCCCCCAGGTCCCAGAGCAGCAGGACGGCGGTCGCGAGGAGCAGCCCGAGGTAGGCGGGGCGTTCCCAGCCGGGCCGCTCGGCGTGCGCCCGGGCGGCCCTGTGGGACGGGGAGGGCGGGTGGAGCGGTAGCGCTGCCGTGGTCATCAGGAGTGGTCCTTCGCGGGAGTGGCGCGCCGTTCGGGGAAGACCCAGGCACGGAAGAGCAGGAACCGCAGCACGGTGGCGGCGAGGTTGGCGGTGACCAGGACGGCCAGCTCGGTGCTGTGCCCCGGCGTCGCGTTGGCGGCCCCGAGGGCGGCGAGCGACCCGCTGGTCAGGGCCAGTCCGATGGCGAACACCACGAGCCCCTGGGCCTGGTGGCGCACGGCGCGGGCCCGGCCCCGGACGCCGAAGGTGAGCCGGCGGTTGGCGGCGGTGTTGGCGACGGCGGAGAGCAGCAGCGCGGCGGCGTTGGCGAGCTGGGGGCCCGCAGCGGTCCGGGCCGCGGAGTAGAGGAGCAGGTAGAGGAGGGTGGACAGGACGCCGACCACGCAGAAGCCCAGGAGCTGGCGGGCCAGCCCCCGCGGCACGCCGGGCAGGGCGGTACGGTCGCGCGGGTCGCCCCCGAAGGGGCGGGCGAGCCGGTCCAGCGGGAGCGCGCCGACGGCCAGCGCCCTGCCCACCCGCCAGACGCCCTTGAGGTCCTCGGCGGCGGTGCGGGCGATGTGCACGGTGGAATCGGGGTCGTCGACCCAGTCCACCGGGACCTCGTGGATCCGGAGCCCGGCCCGCTCGGCGAGGACGAGCAGCTCGGTGTCGAAGAACCAGCCGGAGTCCTCCACGAGCGGCAGCAGGCGGGTCGCGACCTCGCGGCGGATCGCCTTGAAGCCGCACTGGGCGTCGCTGAAGCGGGCGGAGAGCGAGGAGCGCAGGAGCAGGTTGTAGGCGCGGGAGATGAACTCCCGCTTCGCTCCCCTGACCACCCGCGAGGAGCGGGCCAGGCGCGTGCCGATGGCGAGGTCGGAGTGGCCGGAGATCAGCGGGGCGACCAGCGGCAGCAGGGCGTTGAGGTCGGTGGAGAGGTCCACGTCCATGTACGCCAGGACGGGCGCGTCCGACTCCCCCCACACGGTGCGCAGGGCCCGGCCGCGGCCCTTCTGCTCCAGCCGCGTGCTGCGCACTCCGGCCACCGAGGCGGCGAGGCCGGCCGCGACCTCGGGGGTGCGGTCGGTGCTCGCGTTGTCGGCGATGGTGATGCGGAAGGGGTACGGGAAGGTCCGGGTGAGGTGCTCGTGGAGCCTGCGCACGCAGGGCCCGAGGTCCGTCTCCTCGTTGAAGACCGGGATCACCACGTCGAGGACGGGCTCACCCGGTACGGGCGCGAGGGGCGCCCGTACCGGGAGCGCTCCGGGAGAGGTGTCGGTAGGCATGACCCGACCCTCCCCGGCCGGGCTGTCACCGCTGTGTGCTGGCCCTGTGGCCTGTCTGTGAGTGCGGCTGCGCGGCGTACGGCTGCGCGGCGGCGGAGACGGCGGAGACGGCGGGGGAGGCATCGCGGGTCGCCGGGTCGGCCAGGGGGAGCAGGACCTCGAAGGAGGTGTGGCCGGGGGCGCTGCGGACGTCGACGTGACCGCCGTGGGCCGAGACCACGGCGGCGACGATGGCCAGGCCGAGGCCGGTGGAGCCCGCCGAACGGGAGCGGGAGGCGTCGCCGCGGGCGAAGCGCTCGAAGACGTGGGGCAGCAGCTCGGGCGGGATGCCGGGGCCGTCGTCCTCGATCCGGAGGCGGACGGCGGATGTTTCACGTGAAACATGCGCCGTGACGGTGGTGCCGGGCGGGGTGTGCGTCCGGGCGTTGGCCAGCAGGTTCACCAGCACCTGCTGGATCCGCGCCGGGTCGGCGTGGATGGGCGCCGGATCCTCGGGTAGTTCCAGGCGCCAGTGGTGGTCGTGGCCGGCGGCCCGGGCATCACTGACGGCGTCCACGACCAGCGGGGCCAGATCGGTGTCGCACGTGGACAGCGGGCGGCCCGCGTCGAGCCGGGCCAACAGCAGCAGGTCCTCCACCAGCCCGGTCATCCGGGTGGCTTCGGACTCGATCCGCCCGAGGGCGTGCCGGGTGTCGGGGCCCGGCTCCTCGCGGCCCCGACGGGTCAGCTCGGCGTACCCGCGGATCGAGGCCAGGGGGGTGCGCAGTTCGTGGCTGGCGTCGGCGACGAACTGTCGCACCCGGGTCTCGCTCTGCTGGCGCGCGGTCAGGGCCGAGGAGACGTGGCCCAGCAGCCGGTTGAGGGCGGCGCCCACCTGTCCGACCTCGGTACGGGGGTCGGCCTCGGCGTCGGGAACCCGCTCGTGGAGGGCGGGCTCGCCGCTGTGCAGGGTCAGTTCGGAGACCCGGGTGGCGGTGGCGGCGACCCGGCGCAGCGGGCGCAGGGCGACACCGACCAGGACCTGTCCGGCGAGGGAGGCAGCGATCAGCCCGGCCAGGGTGACGAAGACCTCGACCGCGATCAGGGTGTGCACGGTGGAGTCCGCCTCGGAGAGCGGAAACCCGATAACGATGCTGCCGATGCTGCCGGTGCTGCCGGTGCTGCCGGTGCCGCCGGTGCTGCCGACGCTGCCGTTGGGCGAAGCCAGCACCCGGTAGCCGCCGAGGCCGGGCAGCTGCAGTTCGACCGGGTCGCCCGGACCGGCGTCGGCCGCCTTGTGCGCGGCGCCGGCGAGGACGGAGGCCTGGTCCGGGGTGAGGGGCGGGTGAGCGTCGGACCCGGACCCGGATCCGCCACCGGCAGCACTGCGCTGGCTGCGGACGCTGTCGACGGTCTTGCCCGCGGCGTCGAGGCGGACCCCGACGGCCCCCAGCGGGGATCCGGGTCCCAAGACGACCCCGAGGTTGTTCTCCCGGGGGAACTTGCCCGCGCCGGGGCGGCTCGCCATCTCGACGGAGACGCGCAGCTGTTCGTCGACCTTGTCGACCAGGTACGAGCGCAGCGCGACGGTGGTGACGGTGCTGATGGCCGCGCCGACGACGGCGATGAGGGCCACCGCCGAGACGACGAGCCGGGTCCGCAGCGACCAGGGCCGCCGGCTCCATCGGGGGCGGCGGGGACCGGAGGGACGCCCGGGGCGGCCCGGCCTGCGGGGACGGCGGGTGCGCCGGGGCTCTCCGGCCTCCACTAGTCGGCCGGCTTGATCAGGTAGCCGGCGCCACGACGGGTGTGGATCATCGGCGGGAGGCCGGTGCCGCCCTCCAGCTTGCGCCGCAGGTAGGAGATGTACAGCTCGACGACGTTGGCCTGCCCGCCGAAGTCGTACGACCACACGCGGTCCAGGATCTGCGCCTTGCTCAGCACCCGGCGCGGGTTGCGCATCAGGTAGCGCAGCAGCTCGAACTCGGTCGCGGTCAGGTGGACGTCCTGACCGCCCCGGGTCACCTCGTGGCTGTCCTCGTCGAGCCGCAGGTCGCCGACCTCCAGCACCGACCCGCCGCGCGCGGCCTGCGCCGCGCCGGAGCGCCGGACCAGGCCGCGCAGCCGGGCGACGACCTCCTCCAGGCTGAAGGGCTTGGTGACGTAGTCGTCGCCGCCGGCCGTCAGACCCGCGATGCGGTCCTCGACCGAGTCCTTCGCGGTCAGGAACAGCACCGGGACCTGCGGGAGCTCCCTGCGCAGGCGGCCCAGGACGGCCAGCCCGTCCATGTCGGGGAGCATGATGTCGAGCAGGACGACGTCGGGCCGGAACTCCCGTGCCGCGCGCACCGCGCCCGCACCGTCGCCCGCGCTGCGGACCTCGCAGCCCTCGTAGCGCAGGGCCATGGAGAGCAGCTCGGAGAGGGCGGCCTCGTCGTCCACGACGAGGACCCGGCACGGGCTGCCGTCGGGCCGGACGAGGGCCGTGTGGTTGCCGGTGGACGTGGACGCGTGGGAAGTGGTCGTCGCAGTCATGCGTACACGCTGGCCGCCGCCCGTGAGAGCGCTCTTGCCTGAAGCTGTGAATTCCCTGAGAAACCCCTCCCGCCCCTCAGGCCAGGTGGAAGAGCCGGGCTCCGTTGTCGTGGCAGACGGCGCGCAGCCAGTCGTCGCCGAGGCCGAGGCGCTCCAGGGCCTCGAGCTGGTGCTCGTAGGGGTAGGGGATGTTCGGGAAGTCGGTGCCCAGCAGGATCCTGTCGCCCAGGTCGGCGAGCCGGCCCCGGTCCTGCGGCGGAAAGCCGCTGAACTGCTCCGAGAAGTCGGTGAAGGCCATGGTGGTGTCGAGGCGGACCTCGGAGTACCGGTCGGCGAGGTCGAGGAAGTCGGCGTACTCCGGCATCCCCATGTGCGCGACGATCAGCGGCAGCCGGGGGTGGCGGGCCAGCAGCCGGGCGATCGGCTCGGGTCCGGTGTGCTTCCCCGGGACGGGCCCCGAACCACAGTGCACGACCGTCGGGATCCCGGCCTCGGCGAGGAGCCCCCAGACCGGGTCGAGCCGGTCGTCGGTGGGGTCGTACCCGCCCACCTGGAGGTGGGCTTTGAAGACCCGGGCCCCCGCCGCGACGGCCTGGCCGACGTACTCCCGCACCCCGTCCTCCGGGAAGAAGGTCGCGGTGTGCAGGCAGTCGGGGGTGCGCGCGGCGAAATCGGCGGACCAGGAGTTGAGCCAGGCGGCCATGGCCGGCTTGTGCGGGTAGAGCATGGCGGTGAACGCCCGGACCCCGAACTCCCGGAGCAGCGCGACCCGCTGCTCTTCCTCGTGCCGGTAGGTGATGGGCCACTCGACGCCGGTCAGCGGGCCCACCGCGTCGAAGTAGTCCCACACCTTGTCCAGGACCCGCTCGGGCATGAAGTGCGTGTGTACGTCGACCAGCCCGGGCACCCCGATGCGTTCCCGGAACGCCCGGACGGCCTCAGCCGTCTTCGCGGACAAAGCCGTGGCTCCGCTCGACCGTCGCGATGTGCAGCGTGTAGCTCTCGTACCAGTCGGCGCGGCCCTGCTTCATCGCCGCCTGGTGCTCCATGTCCTTGCGCCAGAGGGCGAGGGACTCGTGGTCGCGGAAGTAGGCGACGGTGATGCCGAGCCCGCCGGGCGTCCGCGCGGACTCGTAGCCGAGGAACCCCGGATTGCCGCTGACGAGCTCGCTCATCCGCTCGAGCGTCTCGGGATACCCGCCGTCCTCAACGGTCCGGACGCTGGTGAACACGCTCATGACATAGGGCGGTTCAAAGGCCTGTACGGGCTGAATGGTCATGCCCACCACCCTCTGCGGCGGGTACGTGGCATGTCCACCGGAAAACGGCCCGGACGGCCAAAGGGATCCAAGTTTTGACCTTGCCCCGCTCCCCTCCCGGTCAGAACAGCCCGTCCTGCGCGGCGCCGGTGTCCCGCCCGCCGGCCGGGATCCCTGCCACGGGCACATCGGTGACACCGCCCTCCCCGGGCGCCACCAGCTCCCACCCCGCGAGCAGCCGGGTGTCCACCACCAGCCCGTCGGCGAAGTGCAGATCGGGCCCGGCCGCGCCGACGAGCAGGCCGGCAACGGTCCCGCCGGGCACCATCTCGGTGATCACCCGGGCAGGGGCGGGCAGTGCGTCGAGCCCGAACGCCCCGGCGTGGTCGGTCACCTCGCACTCCAGCCTCTCCAGCGACTCCGGCCACCCCTCCAGCGCGGCCGCCCGTGCGTGCAGGGCCGCCACCTCCGCCGCCCGCTCGGGCCCCGGCGGCACGTCTCCCCGCACGGACCGCTTACGGGCATAGGCGATCCGGTCGGGCACTCCGAGGGCCGCCCGCAGCAGTTCCTCGGTCCGTCGGGTGGCCATCAGCGGCCCGCGCCCCAGCCAGGCCCAGGCCACCGCCCCTTGCTCCAGCAGCCGGACGGACCCGCGCTCCTCGGCGGTGATCCCGACCTTGACCAACCCGGCCCCGAACCAGGCGAGGTACACCCGGTAGGTACGCGGATCACCGGCGTTGGTGTCGGCCGCCACCGAGAAGGAACGGTCCAGGCCCGCGCACTCGGGACACTGGGCGTTCCCGGTCCGTCCGGGCACGGTCCGCTCCGTCGGGCACGGCGTCCGCCGTCCGGCCCGCCGGATGCCGAGGCAGTGGCGCTCACCCCGGGCGGCGAAGGCGAGCGGCTGTCCGTACCCGAGGAGGCTGGTGCGCTCTCCCCGTCCCGGTCCCCGCCCGTACCAGCCCATGGCGGGCCGGCCGTCATTCCACCGGAGGCCGGTGCACCGCCAGGTCACAGGGGGAGCGGTCGCTCGAAGAAGGTCTCCAGGACGACGGTGGCCTGCGTCCCGCTGACACCGTCGATGGCGTAGAGGCGGCGCAGGACGTCCTGCAGCTGCTCGGTGGTGGCCGTGCGGACCTTGACCATGACCGAGGCGCTGCCGGCGATGATGTGCGCCTCCTGGATCTCCGCGATGCCCTCGAAGGCGGCCCGCGAGTCGCCCATCCAGGCCGTGGAGTCGACCATCACGTAGGCCAGCACCCCGCTGCCCACGGCCGCCGGATCCACCTCGACCGTGGTCCGCCGGATGACCCCCCGCTCGCGCAGTTTGCGTACGCGCTCGTGGGTGGCTCCCGCGGAGAGCCCGACGGAGGCCGCCAGCGCCGCGTACGGCTGGCCCGCGTCCTCCTGGAGGCGCTGGATCAGCGCCCGGTCGATGTCGTCCACCGAACTTCCTCCCACGTCCCTGCACACCCTCGCGGAGACGCTACCTGATCCTGAAATCACCCCCCGGGGCCGAACAGCATTCGGCCCCTCCCCGGCCTCCCCCGACGTCCTGCCCGGCTAGCGGGTGACGAACTGGGTCAGGATCGCCTGGACCTCATAGATGTCGACGCCCTTGGTGAAGGTCTTCGCTATCGGCTCCGAGCTCCCGGAGAGCCATATCTTCAGCTCCGCGTCCAGGTCGAAGTGGCCGGCGGTCTCCACGGAGAAGTGCGTGATGCTCCGGTACGGGATCGAGTGGTACTCCACCTTCTTGCCCGTGAGCCCCTGCTTGTCGATGAGCACGAGCCGCCGGTCGGTGAAGAGGATCGTGTCGCGGATCAGCAGATACGCGGCGTGCACCTGCTCCCCCTGTCCCAGCAGCCGCGCGTACTCGCGGTGCGCCGACGCCGGATCCACGGAGTGCGCGTTCCCGAACAGTCCCATGTGAGCTCCCCCTGCTTTCCCGGTGAACCGATCTCCAGTGAGTCGATCTCCAAGAAACCGTAGCCGCGCCCTTCCTCACCCCGCGTCCCCCGGCAGAGCCATCTCGTCCCCTAACCCCCCGGAGCCAGGCGTCATCACTGAGGAGGAGGAAGAGACCAAGAGGAGAGAGGGAGGAGAGACGAGGCGAGGAGAAGAGGAAGGACAACGCAAGAGGCCCCCCGGTGAACCGGGGGGCCTCTTGGGCTGTGCACTCGGCAGGATTCGAACCTGCAACCTTCTGATCCGTAGTCAGATGCTCTATCCGTTAAGCTACGAGTGCTTGGCTGGCCGGGGTTTTGCGCCCCGTTGGCCTTGCGAGAACAACAATACATGGACCTCGCCGGGACGCGAAATCCATTAGCCCCACCCGATCTGACCTGCGGAAATGGCTTGGAAGAAGATCATCCGGTTGGGTGCCGGGGCGTCCTTGCCGGGTGTCCGCACGGGCAGATCCCGCCGCCTCCCCGACCCCGAACGCACCGAAGCCCCGGTCCGCAAGGACCGGGGCTTCGTGAAGTGCGGAGGCGGAGGGATTTGAACCCTCGATGGGGGGTAAGCCCCAAACCGCATTAGCAGTGCGGCGCCATAGACCGGACTAGGCGACGCCTCCAGCACACCCCCGCGTACGAAGGTGCGTGC
Source organism: Streptomyces sp. NPDC058289 (assembly GCF_042880975.1). Lineage (NCBI taxonomy): Bacteria > Bacillati > Actinomycetota > Actinomycetes > Kitasatosporales > Streptomycetaceae > Streptomyces > Streptomyces sp. NPDC058289. The sequence goes on along the minus strand of NZ_JBHVYI010000015.1, from coordinate 29,024 downwards.
AGATGATGACACAGGCCAGGGGCCCGTCACCAATCCGCTCCCACGGTACAAGGAGGGCGGCCCGCAGAGCAAAGCCTTAAGCACCCCCATGTGCGGAACGTCGGCGCCGCCTCGTCGTTGGTCTGTCGTACGACGTACGGACGACCTGGAGTTCCCCATGCTGCGTCTCGCCGCTTTCGCCGTCACCTCCGCTCTGGCCGCAGGGGCGGCCGGCCCCCTGCCCCCGCTGCCGCCGCTCAGTCGGCTGCTGTCCGCCCCCTCTCCCTCCCCCTCCCCCGACCGGCTCACCATCGTCGTGGCCGACACGGGCAACCCGCGGGCGGACGGCGAGTACCGGCTGGAGTGCGACCCGCCCGGCGGGAACCACCCGCAGGCCGAGGACGCCTGCGCCCGCCTCGAAGCCCTCGCGCGCGAGGGGAAGGACCCCTTCGCTCCCGAGCCCAAGAATCAGCTGTGCACCATGCAGGACGGCGGCCGCGCCACCGCCCGGATCACCGGAACGTGGCACGGCCACAGGGTGGAGTCCCGGTTCCGCCGGACGAACGGATGCGAGATCCGCCGGTGGAACGACTTGGAACCTGTGCTTCCACGTGGGCGTTCCTGACCTGGGAGGATGCGCCGGACGGGCGGTATGCACCGGCCATCCGCCCCCTCGCCGGGAGCCCGTGCCCTTAGACTCCTCCCGTGACATGCCGGTAGTTGTGGTCAGGGAGGAAGCTCGTCGTGAGCAGCAGGCCATCCCGAGGCGCTGCTCGCCTCGCAGCAATACTCGACGCTCTTCCGGACGCGCTGTTGCTCGTCAACGCCAACGGCACGGTCGTCAACGCGAATTCGATCGCCCTCGAGGTCATGGAGAGCCCCGGTACCGGGCTCGTCGGCCGGGGCGTGCTCGACCTCCTGCCCGATTTCGACTCCAAGCTGATCCCCGGCTCCATGCGCCGGCCCGGCGAGGACGAGGGCGGCCGCGCCCGCCCGAAGCGGATGGTCGCCCGCCGCACCGACGGCAGCGAGTTCCCCGTCGAGGTCACCGCCGCCCATCTCGACGGCCGTGACGCCTACCGGGAGCCGCAGCCCTCGTACACCGGCGACGAGCTGCTGATGCTCGTCGTACGGGACCTCTCGCAGACGGTGGACACCGAGGCCGAGCTGGCCCGCTCCCAGCGCCAGACCGAGATGATCCTGCGCGCCGCCGCCGAAGGCGTCGTCGGCACGGACACCGACGGCAGGGTCGTGCTGGTCAATCCGGCCGCCGCCCAGATCCTCGGCTACCGCGCCACCGACCTCGGCAACCGCGAACTGCACGGGCTGGTCCAGCACTCGCGCGCCGACGGCTCGCCGTTCCCCTTCGAGGAGTCCCCGCTCGCCGACACCCTGCGCAGCGGGCGCAAGCACCGGGTCCGCGGCCAGGTGCTGTGGAACAAGGCCGGGCAGCCCGTCGCCGTGGACCTGACCACCTCTCCCGTACGGGACGGGGAGCAGCTCGTCGGCGCCGTCATGACCTTCACCGACCGGCGCTCCTACGACGCGCTGGCCGCGCGCCACGCCCAGCTGCTGTCCGTCCTCGGCGACTCCCTGCGCGGACCGCTGGAGGAACTGCGCGGCGAGCTGGCCACGCTGGCCGCCGACGACGCGGGCCAGCTGTGGCCCGAGGCCAACCAACTGCTGCACCACCTGGCCGCCGGCTACTCCCGGATGACCACGCTGGTCGACAACGTGCTCGCCTTCCAGCGCCTCGACGCGGGCGGCGAGAAGCTCGACAAGAAGAAGGTGCTGATCGACGGGGTCGTCGCGGCCGGTGTCGACGGCGCGGTCGAGCTGATCGGCCCCGGGCGGGCGCAGTTCGCCGTGCACGCCCCGACCATCGAGGCCGAGGTGGACGCGGAGCGGATCTCGACCGCCCTCGCGCACCTGGTCGCGGACGTCGCCGGGGTGGACGCCACCGGCAAGACCCGCCAGGGCAGCGGGTACATGGACTCGACGATCGTGGTGGCTGCCGCGCAGCGCGGCGAGGTCGTACGGATCGAGGTGCGCGGCCCGTACGAGGGCGGCAACCCGGTGCACGAGCCGATCGTGCGGGGCATCGTGGAGGCGCACGGCGGTGTGCTGCAGACGGTGGAGGTGCCGGGCGCGCCCGGCGGGGCGTACGTACTGGAGCTGCCGCTGGGTGCGGGAGCCGGGACGGTCACCCTGCCCGAGCCGACGGAGGCTCCCCCGGCCGAGCCCGGGACCGAGGGCGGCCCGGGGCAGGTATCCGGCGGCCGGCGGGCCCGGCGCGGCGTGGACGCGTTCCTCGACGACGACTCCGCTGCCGACGCGGGCACCGACGCGGCCACCGGGAAGGGAGCCGACAACGGCCCCGGCACCGGCGTGGCGAAAGCGGGCCAGAACCCCAACGGCGCCGACGGCGGGAGCGCTCTGGCGCTGCCGTCCGGGCGGCGCCGGGGCGGCGAGGCCGCGGCCGTAGCCCGGCCCGGCGACGGCGCTCCCGCGGAGCTCGCCCAGTCCCCCGTGAACCCGGCGGGCCTGGGTGGAAGCGGCACCGGGCGGCGCCGCGGCCAGAACGGCGACGGCAGCGGCGGCGACACCGCCTCCGCCGCCAACGACCGTCCGGGCGGCGCCGGGCGGCCCGTGCCCCCGCAGGGGACCGCCATGCCCGCGCTCCCGCCCATGCCGGTGCCTCCCGTGCCCGTGCCCCCGTTCCCGGGGCTCCCCGTGCCGCTGACGGAGCACCCCGCCGGGCGGCGGCGTGCCCTGGGCGCGGCGGGACCGGCGCAGCCGGGCGGCCCCGTGCCGGCGACCGGGCTCGGGCCGACGCCCGCGCCGATGCCCGCTCCCCCGGCCTCCCCCGCTCCCGTACGGCCCATCGCCCCCGAGGGCGGCTTCGCGCTGCCCGCCGGCCCGACCCCGGCTCCGCAGCCGCCGCAGGCCCCCGCCATGGCCGGCTCGGCCGCTGGTGCCGAGGCCGACGCCGAAGCCCCGGGCGGACGGCGCGGGCGGCGGGTGCTGGGCGCGCCCGTCACCGGCTCCGAGGGCGCCGAAGCCGCCGCCGGGCGGCCGGATCCGGGCGCTCAGGGCCCCGTAGCCCCCGAGACGCATCCCACCGGGCGGCGGCGTGCGCTGCCCGCCACCCCGGCCTGGCCGGTTCCGGCGGCCCGTACCGCCCCCGAGGACTCGGACGGCAGCGGGCAGATCGCCGTACCCGGAGCCCGACAGCCGCAGGACACCCCCGCGGAGGCCGCCGGGGCGCCGATCAGCGTCCGTGCGCTGGGCAGCCTCGGCCAGGGCGGCGGGTCCACGGACACCAACGGCTCCGGCCGGCGGCGCCGGCTGGCGGAGCCCGCGCCCGAGGGGCGCGCCTTCGCCATAGGAGCACCCGAGGAGGGCTCGGCCGAGGGCCCCGAGCCGCTGGACGGGCCCGGTGGCGCCGTCGAGGTGGTCAACCGGACCGTGCCGCGTCCCGTGGACGACGAGCTGCCGCCCGAGCCGCTGGACAACCCGCGCCGGCTCCTGGTGTGGCCGGCTCCGGACGCGCAGACGCAGGCCGCACTCAGCGACCGCGGCTACCGCCCGGTGATCGTGCACTCCCGTGAAGAGGTCGACGCGCAGATCGCCGCGTTCCCCGCCGCGCTGTTCGTCGACCCGCTGACCGGGCCGATCACCCGGACCGCCCTGCAGTCGCTGCGTCAGGCCGCAGTGGCCGCCGAGGTGCCCGTGCTGGTCACGGCCGGGCTGGGGCACGCCACGCGCGAAGCCGCGTACGGCGCCGATCCGGCCGTGCTCCTCAAGGCGCTCGCGCCGCGCGACAGCGAGCAGCACCCCTCCCGGGTGCTGCTGATCGAGGAACACGACGAGATCGCGACCGCGCTGACCGCCGCCCTGGAGCGGCGCGGCATGCAGGTCGCGCGGGCCGACGCCGATACGGACGCCGTGGAGCTGGCGACCCGGATGCGGCCGAACCTGGTGGTGATGGACCTGATGCAGGTGCGGCGCCGCCGGGCCGGGATCGTGGACTGGCTGCGCGCCAACGGGCAGTTGAACCACACCCCGCTGGTCGTCTACACGGCCACCGGGATCGAGCCGGCCGAACTGCCGCGGCTGGCCTCGGGCGAGAGCGTGCTGTTCCTCGCCGAGCGGTCCACATCGGCCGACGTGCAGGGCCGCATCGTGGACCTGCTGGCCAAGATCGGCACCAACTAGTCATTCTGGCCGCATGGCCATCATCGACACGAGCGAGCAGACCGTCCCCGCAGACAACGGGGAGGTCAGCCTGCTCATCGCGCGACAGGTTGATCCGGGCCACGAGGAGAACTTCGAGGCCTGGGCCCACGGGATCCTGGAGACGGCCTCGGCCTTTCCCGACCACCTGGGGTACGGCCTGTTCCGCCCGGCCGTCGAGGGCGGGCCCTGGTTCCTGGTGCACCGGTTCCGCAACCAGGCGGCCTTCCAGCGGTGGCAGGACTCCGCCGAGCGCGCCGCCTGGTTCTCCAACTGCCCAGGGCACCACCACACCGAGATAGCCCGGCGCGAACTGCACGGCATGGAGACCTGGTTCGCGAAGCCGGGTACGGCCCGGCCCGCGCCGCCGCGGTGGAAGATGGCGATCAGCTCCGGGCTGGCCATCTTCCCGATCTCGCTCGCGGGCAACGCGCTGCTCGGGCCGTACCTGGTGAACCTGCACTTCGTGCTGCGGACGGCCGCGTTCGCCGTCGTCTTCAGCACCCTGATGACCTACGTGGCCATGCCCGCGATCAGCAAGCTGCTGCGGCCCTGGCTCACGCGCGGGCAGTAGCCCCGGTGGGGCTCAGTCGAGCTTGGTGACGTCGAGGGTGCCTTCCGCGTACTGCTTGCGGATCACCTTCTTGTCGAACTTGCCGACGCTCGTCTTCGGCACCGCCTCGACGAACGCCCAGCGCTCCGGCAGCTGCCACTTGGCGATCGACTGACCGAGGAAGGCGCGCAGTCCCGCGTAGTCCACGGTGGCCCCTTCCTTCAGCACGACGGTGGCCAGCGGGCGCTCGTCCCACTTGTCGTCCGGGACGGCGACGACCGCCGCCTCGGCGACGTCGGGGTGGGCCATCAACGCGTTCTCCAGGTCCACGCTGGAGATCCACTCCCCGCCGGACTTGATGACGTCCTTTGCCCGGTCCGTGAGGGTGAGGAAGCCATCGGTGCTGATCACGCCGACGTCGCCGGTCTTGAGCCAGCCGTCCGTGCTGAACTTGTCCTCGGGGCGGGTCGGCTCGCCGCCCACGCCGCCGTAGTAGGAGCCCGCGATCCAGCTGCCGCGGACCTCCAGCTCGCCCGCCGACTCACCGTCCCAGGGCAGGATGTCGCCGCCGGGGCCGACCAGGCGGGCCTCGACGCCCGCCGGGAAGCGGCCCTGCGTGATGCGGTACGGCCACTCCTCGTCGGCGGTCAGACCGGCCGGCGGGTGGGCCATGGTGCCCAGCGGGGAGGTCTCGGTCATCCCCCAGGCGTGGTTGAGGCGCACGCCGAGCTTGTCGTAGGCCTCCATCAGAGCCGGCGGACAGGCCGCGCCGCCGATGGTGACCTGCTTCATCGAGGTCAGGTCGCGCGGGTTGGCGGTGACCTCGGCGAGCAGTCCCTGCCAGAGGGTGGGGACGGCCGCGGCGTGCGTGGGCTTCTCCCGCTCGATCATGTCGGCGAGCGGGGCGGGCTGCAGGAAGCGGTCCGGCATCAGCATGTTGATACCGGTCATGAAGGTGGCGTGCGGCAGGCCCCAGGCGTTGACGTGGAACTGCGGGACGACGACGAGGGAGGTGTCCTTGTCGGTCAGGCCCATCGACTCGGCCATGTTCACCTGCATCGAGTGCAGATAGATCGACCGGTGGGAGTAGACGACGCCCTTCGGGTCCCCGGTGGTGCCGGAGGTGTAGCACATGGCCGCGGCCTGGCGCTCGTCCAGCTCGGGCCAGTCGTAGGTGTCCGGGCGGCCGGCCAGGAGCTCCTCGTACTCGTGCACGCGCACGCCGAGGCCCTCCAGCGCGGAGCGGTCGCCGATGCCCGCGACCACGACGTGCTCGATGGTCGGCAGGTGCGGCAGGAGCGGGACGAGCAACGGCAGCAGGGTGCCGTTGACCAGGACGACCTTGTCGGCCGCGTGGTTGACGATGAAGACCAGCTGCTCGGGAGGGAGCCGCAGGTTCAGCGTGTGCAGGACGGCGCCCATGGAGGGGATCGCGAAGTACGCCTCGACGTGCTCGGCGTTGTTCCACATCAGGGTCGCGACGCGGTCGTCCTGCTGGACGCCCAGCTCGTCGCGCAGGGCGTTGGCCAGGCGCGTGGCGCGGGTCCCGATCTCGGCGAAGCTGCGACGGTGCGGCTCGGCCTCCCCGGTCCAGGTCGTGACCTGGGACTTCCCGTGGATCGTCATCCCGTGCTGCAGTATGCGGGTGACGAGGAGTGGTACGTCCTGCATGGTGCTCAGCAAAGCGTCCTCCCGGTGAGCGCTGCGGCGCTGCGGCGGCTACGGATGCTGCGATTCTGCGCACGTACCGCTCGGTCTGTCACTACCCAAGAGTAGAAACGCGGCGTTGTTTCACGTGAAACATCGGCCGGGCGGGGCCGGGCTCGGGTCGACTCAGCGGACGGGCGTCAGTTCCGGGTCCTCGCGGAGCTTGACCAGCGCCCGGGAGACGGCGCTCTTGACGGTGCCGACGGAGACGCCGAGCAGCTCGGCGGTCTGGACCTCGCTCAGGTCCTCGTAGTAGCGCAGGACCACCATCGCCCGCTGCCGGTCGGGCAGCCGGGTCACCGCGCGCCACATCGCGTCGCGCAGCGCCTGCGCCTCGGCGGGGTCGGCGGCCGGCGGCTCGTCGGCCTCGGGGAGCTCGTCGCAGACGAACTCGTCGACCTTGCGCTTGCGCCACTGGCTGGTGCGGGTGTTGACCAGGGCCCGGCGGACGTACCCGTCCAGGGCGCGGTGGTCCTCGATGCGGTCCCACGCGACGTAGGTCTTGGCCAGCGCCGTCTGGAGGAGGTCCTCGGCGTCGCAGGGGTTGGCGGTGAGCGAGCGCGCGGTGCGCATCAGGACCGTGCCGCGGGTCCGGACGTACGCCGAGAACGACGGGTACGGCGTCGGGTTCGAGGCGAGCGTGCACACAGGCGTGGTCATGCCTCCACGCTAGGAGCGGCGCGGCCCCGTGGGATCGGCCGCAAGTGCCGAAGCGGGATCCGTCTCAGGTTGTAGGGCTGAGGCCCGCCCCACCTCCTGAAGGTGGAGGAGGCGGGGCTTCCGCGGGGCTTCCGCGGGGCTTCTGCGGGGCTTCCACGGGGCTTCCATGAGGGACGGATCAGCCGTCCGCGCCCAGGATCAGGCCTGAGGTCGGGACCCCGGTACCGGCTGTGACCAGGGCGTGGGCGGCCCCGGAGACCTGGTTCACGGAGGTTCCGCGCAGCTGGCGGACCGCCTCGGCGATGCCGTTCATGCCGTGCAGGTACGCCTCCCCGAGCTGGCCTCCGTGGGTGTTGAGCGGCAGCGCGTCCGCGGCCACGAAATCGGCCGCCTCTCCCGGTGCGCAGAAGCCGAACTCCTCCAACTGCATCAGCACGAACGGCGTGAAGTGGTCGTAGAGGATGCCGACGTCGATGTCCGAGGGCCGCAGTCCGCTGGTCCGCCACAGCTGGCGGGCGACCACGTCCATCTCCGGGAGCCCGGTGAGCCCGTCCCGATAGAAGGAGGACATGGCCTCCTGGCGGCGGCCCGCGCCCTGTGCCGCCGCCGTGATCACGGCGGGCTTCTGCCGCAGGTCGCGGGCCCGCTCGGCGGTGGTGACGACGATGGCCTGGCCGCCGTCCGTCTCCTGGCAGCAGTCGAGCAGCCGCAGCGGCTCGACGATCCAGCGCGAGGCCGCGTGGTCGGCGAGGGTGATGGGCTTGCCGTAGAAGTAGGCGGCCGGATTGTTCGCCGCGTGCCGGCGGTCGGTGACCGCGACGTGGCCGAAGGCCTCCGGGGTCAGGTTGTAGGCGTGCAGGTAGCGCTGGGCCGTCATGGCCACCCAGGAGGCCGGCGTGAGCAGCCCCCAGGGCAGCGACCAGCCGAGCGCCGCGCCCTCCGCCGAGGGCTCGCGCTGCTGGACGCCGGAGCCGAAGCGGCGGCCGGAGCGTTCGTTGAAGGCGCGGTAGCAGACCACGACCTCGGCGACCCCGGTGGCGACGGCGAGGGCGGCCTGCTGGACGGTGGCGCAGGCGGCGCCGCCGCCGTAGTGGATGCGGGAGAAGAAGGACAGGTCCCCGATGCCGGCCGCCTGGGCGACGGTGATCTCGGGGCTCGTGTCCATCGTGAAGGTGACCATGCCGTCCACGTCGGCGGGGGTGAGCCCGGCGTCGTCGAGGGCCGCGTGCACGGCTTCGACGGCCAGCTTGAGCTCACTGCGGCCGGAGTCCTTGGAGAACTCGGTAGCGCCGATACCGGCGATGGCGGCGCGGCCGCCGAGCTGGTCACGGGTGCGGACGCTCATGCCGTGCCCTCCGGGGTGCCGAGGGTGCCGGGGCCGTCCGGCGTGGTGTCCGGCGCGGTGTCCGGCGTGGTGTCCAGCGTGACGGTGACGGTGCCCGTGACGTGGTGGCCGATGCCGTTGGCGCCGACCACGCGGATCTCGGCGGTGTTCCCGTCGAGGGCGGTGACCGTGCCGGTCAGCGTCATGGTGGCGCCGGGGTAGTTCGGGGCCCCGAGGCGGATCGCGACCTTGCGCAGGACCGCGCGCGGGCCGAGGTGGTCGGTGATGTACCGGCCGACCAGACCGTTGGTCGTCAGGATGTTCATGAAGATGTCCGGGGAGCCCTTCTCCCGCGCGAGCACCGCGTCGTGGTGCACGTCCTGGTAGTCGCGGGAGGCGATCGCGCCCGCGACGATCAGGGTGCGGCTGACCGGTATCTCCAGCGACGGCAGTGTGTCGCCGATGTTCATGCCTCGTCCCCCTCGGGCGTGTCTTCGGACAGGACCGCGCCCAGCTCGGCCAGCAGTTCGCTGCCGCAGCCCAGGTACGCGTCGAGCTGGCGTCCCCACAGGAAGTGCCGGTGGACCGGGTGGTCGAGGTCGGCGCCCATGCCGCCGTGCAGGTGCTGGCCCGCGTGGACGACCCGTTTGCCCGCTTCCGAGGCCCACCAGGCCGCCGTCAGCGCGTGCTCGCCCGCCGGGAGCCCCTCGTCCACGCGCCAGGCCGCCTCGTACGTGGTGACCCGTATCGCCTCGGTGTCCATGTAGGCGTCGGCCGCGCGCAGCATGACGCCCTGGTTGGTGGAGAGCGGCCGGCCGAACTGCTCGCGGGTGGAGGTGTACTCCACGGCCCGGGCCAGCGAGCCCGCGCAGACCCCCGCCTGGAGCCCGGCGAAGGCGGTCCGGGCGACGGCCAGCACGTCCGCGTAGGCGCCCTCCCCCCCGACCCGTTCCGCCTCGGCGCCGGTCAGGATCAGGCGGCCCGCCGACCAGGGAGCGGTGGTCTCCACCGGCTCCGTACGCACCCCGGGTCCGTCCGTCCGTACGAGCCACAGGGCTCCCGTCCCGTCCGGGACCAGGACGTGCGTGGCCTCGCGCAGCCAGGGCACGGCGGGGGCGCCGCCGGTGAGCCGGCCGTCCGGCGAAGCGGTGATCCGGCCGCGGTTCGGAAAGGCTCCGGTGGCGACCGCGTCGCCGGAGCCCAGCGCGGGGAGCAGCCGTGCACGCTGCTCGTCGGTGCCGTGCCGGGTCAGGGCGAGGATCCCGTACACGCAGGTGGCGGCGTACGGGACCTGCGCGGTCGTGCGGCCCTGTTCCTCCAGCAGGAGCACCAGGCCGAGCAGGCCGACGTCCTCGACGGCGGCAATCAGCCCGGCAGTGGTGAGGGCCTTCCACAGCTCGGCGTCACTGCCGGTGCCGGCGGCGCCGAGGCGGTCGTGGGTGGCGAGGTCGCCGAAGATCTGGGCGGCGAGTCCCGTCGCGGCGGCCTGCTCCTCGGTGGGGTGGAAGTCCATCAGCCTTCGCTCCCCCGGAAGACGGGCAGTTCCAGTTCCTCGTCCACGCGCAGGAACTCCAGGCGCACGGGCAGCCCGATGCGGACCTTGTCGTACGGGACGCCGGTGATGTTGCTGACCATGCGGACCCCTTCAGCGAGTTCGACGAGGGCCACCGCGTAGGGCGGGTCGAAGGCGGGGAAGGGCGGGTGGTGCATGACCACGTACGAGAACACCGTGCCGGCCCCGGACGCCTCGACCGTGTCCCAGTCCGGGCTCCCGCAGGTGTTGCAGCCGGGGAGCCAGGGGAAGCGGAGCGTTGCGCAGGCGGTGCAGCGCTGGATCAGGAGCTTGTGCTCGCGGACGCCGTCCCAGAAGCCCTGGTTGTCGCGGTTGATCACGGGGCGCGGGCGCTGGGCGGGCTTGGCGGGCTTCTGCGGCGCGGTGGGCTTCTTCGCCGCCGGGGCGTACTTGAGGATCCGGAAGCGGTGGGTCCCGGCGAGTTCGCCGTTCGCGTGGACGTCCATGCGGGTGGTCACGAAGTGGCCCGTGCCCAGCTTGGTGGCCTTGCTCGGCGACACCGACTCGATGACGGCGTCGAAGGTGATCGCGTCGCCGGGGCGCAGCGGCCTCAGGTACTCCTGCTCGCAGTCGGTGGCGACGACGGAGGTGCAGCCCGCGCCGTCGAGCAGCGCGAGGAGATCGTCGTAGGCCGAAGAGCGGTCGCCGTGACCGGAGAGCCCGCCCATCGTCCATGCCTGGAGCATGGTGGGCGGGGCGATGGCGTCCGGCCCGGTGTAGGCGGGGTTCGCATCGCCCATCGCCTCGCACCAGTGGCGGATCATCGGCTCGTTGACCGCGTCCTTGCCCTGGCCGGCGGTGGCGGCGGGCTGCCCTTCGAAGGACGCGAGCAGGGTGTGGAAGCGCGCTGCTTCCGTCCCCTCTTCTGCTGCTGTTGCTCCTGCTGCTGCCGCTTCCGCGGCTTCGGTGGCGGGCGTGGCGGTCATCGCTTCCTTCCCTTCATACCGAGCCGCATCATGGCGACGATCTCCCGTTGGACCTCGCTGACGCCGCCCCCGAAGGTGTTGATCTGGGCGGCCCTGTTCATCCGCTCGAGCTCCCCGCCCGCGAAGACCTCGGGGCCGGATCCCCGGACGAGCGCCTCCTCCCCCACCACCTCCTGGCAGATCCGGTACACCTCGACGGTGGACTCGGTGCCCAGGAACTTCACGCCGCTCGCGTCGCCCGGAGCCAGGGTGCCGGCGCCGACGTCCTGGACGAGGCGCCAGTTGAGGAGGCGTACGGCGGCGAGGCGCGCGTGGGCCTCGGCGAGCCGCGACTGCACCCAGGGGCGGTCGACGGGACGCTCGCCGGTGACCGGGTCGGGGGTACGGGCGTGGTCGAGCGCGCCCCGGTAGAAGTCCTCGGCCTGCATGCCGATGGCGGCGAGGGCCACGCGTTCGTGGTTGAGCTGGTTGGTGATCAGGCCCCAGCCGCCGTGCTCGGGGCCGACGAGGTTGCCGGCGGGCACGCGGATGGAGTCGTAGTACGTGGCGGTCGTGGTCAGGCCGCCGACGGTGTCGATCGGGGTCCAGGAGAAGCCGGGGTCGTCGGTGGGCACCAGGATGATGGAGATGCCCTTGTGCTTGGGGGCCTCCGGGTCGGTGCGGCAGGCGAGCCAGATCCAGTCGGCGTTCTGGGCGTTGGAGGTGAAGATCTTCTGGCCGTCGATCAGCCAGCCCTGGTCGTCGCGGACGGCCCTGGTGCGCAGGGAGGCGAGGTCGGTGCCCGCCTCGGGCTCGGAGTAGCCGATGGCGAAGACGAGTTCGCCCTTGAGGATCCGGGGCAGGAAGTAGTCCTTCTGCTCCTGCGTCCCGTACTTCATCAGGGTCGGGCCGACGGTGTTGAGGGTGACCATGGAGACGGGGGCGCCGGCCCGGTAGGCCTCGTCGAAGAACACGAACTGCTCGTCCGGGCCGCGGCCCTGGCCTCCGTACTCGACGGGCCAGCCGAGGCCGAGGAGTCCGTCGGCGCCTATCCGGCGCAGTAGTGCGCGCTGCTCGGCGGGGTCCTCGGGCACCCCGTCCGGCAGCAGGTTTCCGAAGTACTCCCGCAGCTCGGAACGGAGCCGCAACTGGCCTTCGGTCGGGGCGAGGTGCACGGCGCTGGCCTCCCGGCATCACATCATCAAGTGGACCTGACTGTCCGTCAGATTCCAGGTGGATGTCAAGGCCGTGGCGCTGTGACGGAGCGCCCAGAACGCCCGAGGGCGCCCGCACTACCGGACCCCAGCCGGTCCGGTCGCGCAGGCGCCCTCAACAGTCGGTGCGGCTCAGGCCGCGGCTACCACCAGGGGTAGAAGTTCACCGCGACGGTGGAGTTGTGCTGTTCGATCGCAGTGAAGGCCGAGCCGTTGACCTGCGCGGTGTTGTTCTGGTTGGACGCGCCGGATCCGGTGGCCACCTGCTGCGAGGTGGAGGAGTTGCCGTGGTTGTTGCCACCCACGCCGCTGCCGATGATGCTGGCGACGCTCGCATTCGATCCGTCGTTCGCGAAGGAGCCGTTGTCGGCCGATGCCACCCCGCCGAAGAGGGCGACGGCGAGGGGGAGAGCGGCGACGGCGGCGATGACGCGGGCGGTACGGATGCTTGCCATGTCTGTATCCTCCAGAAAACCGAAGTGGGGTTTACTCCAAGGCAGTTGGCCGACCGCCTCGGTCGTTCCGTGTGGTGACGACGTCGCGAGACCAGACTTGCCCACCGAATCCCCGGCGAACCACCCCGGAGTCCTCGATTCCCCCGCAAGTATGACCAACATCGGATAAACCCCATTCGCGCCCCCGGCGCCCCAGGTCAGCGCTTTGAGACCTGCTGAAACCCCCGCCGGGCAAGGGGCGAACCGTTCCGCCAAAACGGCCGGCCCCGGACATGCCGAAAAGGGCCGCGCCGTCCGGGAACCCCACCGTCTCCCGGGCCTGCGGCCCTGCGCTGCCAAGCTTCACGCCCCCTGCACGCCCCCGGCGCTCGCCGGGGCCTTCCCCCTGTGCCCCGCTCCGGGGCACCTTCACGGCACGATCCGCGGTCGCGGCCTGCTCACACCGACCGACCGGGCTCAAGCGCCTGCTGCAGCGTTTGCTCTCGCGCTCTGCTGCCTTGCTTCTGCGTGCTGCTGCGTTACTCCTGCGTGCTCCTGCGTGCTGCGGAGTACTGGGTGTTGGGTACTCCTGGTACTGGGTCCTGGGTACTGGGTCCTGCTGTGTCCTGCCGTGTCCTGCGGTGTCCTGCATACCGGGCGCCGCGCACTGGGCCCTACACCTTGCACCTGCGCGCACTGCGTCCTGCGGTCAACGGATCCTGCGTCCTGCGTCCTGCGTCCTGCGTCCTGCGTCCTGCGTCCTGCGTCCTGCGTCCTGCGTCCTGCGTCCTGCGTCCTGCGTCCTGCGTCCTGCGATCAACGGATCCTGCAGTCGACGGAACCTGCGGTCGACGGGTGCCGCGTCTGCGCGGTACGAGTGCTCCGTGCCGCGCACTACGCGGCGAGGGCCATTTCCCGGCGAGCGGCTCCGACGCGGACCGCTGCGGCGATCGCAGCGCTACGGACGCTGTCGTCCACCCCGGACTCGGACTCGGCTCCGGAACCGGCGGACAGGGCGGTGGTGGAGCGACGGACGGACGGGGTCTTGCCGTGGGCCTCGGCGCGGATGCGCTGCTTGATGGTGGGCGGGAGCGAACCACCGCGCATCATCGCCCTCCAGGTCCGTCGGGCCATGAAGGCCGGCCGGTTCGACGCGACGGCCGCGGGGGCGGCGGCGGGGGAGGAGGAGAGCGGGGTGGCGGCGGCCTGGGCGGCCTTGCCGCCGAAGCCGAGGGAGGCGAGGAGGGCCACGAGGGCCGCGAGGACGGTGGTCCAGATCGACGTGATGGTGCTGCGGTGAGCCATGACGGGTCCCTCATTTCGCGATGTTCCGACGGGCGGATCTGAATACATTCGTCATGATGCGGGCGCAAGCGGAGCGCCTCCACGCCCCGCGCCGTTCTTCTGACAAACACCACTCAAAGGGGCTAATCGCATAATTCCGATCCCCTGAACCCTCACGTAAAACCGGGCCGGACTTCCACCGATAGATCGCCATCTTCCGCTCCACAGGCGGATGTTGACGTCGGCCCAGCCCGCGCACCATGCTCCACCCACAGCGCGGCGGATCTTCTTCTCATGGTTGGGGGACCAAGGGCGGCTCCATCGTCAACGCGGCGGGCAAGCGGGTGGCGACGCTGGACGGCGACACCTTCGGCGGCCGCGCGGGCCACGATGCGGAGATCCTGCGCGGTGACCTGAACGGGATCCTCTACGACCTCACCGTCGACGGAGCCGACGGTGTCGAGTACCTCTTCGGCGACTCCATCGCCTCCGCCACGGAGACCGCGAACGGCATCGAGGTGGAGTTCGACGGCGGTGCACGCCGCGTCTTCGGCCCCGAGGAGCGCTTCATCCGGGACCTCGGCTACTACGTCTCGATCTACAGCGTCCCCAACCACCTCGACCTCGACCGCTGGGAGCTGACCTACGTCTCCCCCTGCGCACGGCCCTGACGTACAGCACCGCCAAGGACACCGGCGCGAAGGCGATGTTCCTCTTCGCCTCGGGACCGCTGGAGTACGACCGGCACGACGTCACCCAGCAGAAGAAGCTGCTGGCGGAGGCGTACGCGGGCGAGTCCTGGGAGGCGCCCCGGCTCCTCGCGGCCCTGGACGAGGCCCCGGACTTCTACTTCGACTCCCTCAGCCAGGCCCACCTACCACTGGTCCAAGGGCCGCACCGCCCTGGTCGGCGACTCCGCGTACTGCGCCTCACCCGCCTCCGGCCAGGGCACGAGCCTGGCCCTGGTCGGTGCCTACGTCCTGGCGGGCGAGCTCGCGGCGGCCGGCGGCGACCACGTGGCCGGCTTCGCGAGCTACGAACGCGAGATGCGCCGCTTCGCGGGGGAGAACCAGAAGCTCGGCCCCTCGAACATCAAGCACATGGTCATGCGGACCAAGCGCCAGATCTCGATCCAGCTGACCATGTTCTCCCTCCTGGGCCGCCTGCCGGGCAAGGAGCGGATGATGGCCAAGGTCATGGACCCGATCCAGAAGGCCGCGAACTCCATCACCCTCAAGGACTACTGACCCGGCGGGCGGCGGGTGCCCGCCCGGGAGAACGCAGAAGGGGTGCCACCTGATCGGTGGCACCCCTTCCGGGCTGGGCCTCGGCCCTGCCTGGTGCGGTGGGTGTGGGATTTGAACCCACGGTGACTCGCGCCACGACGGTTTTCAAGACCGTTCCCTTAGGCCGCTCGGGCAACCCACCTGGCGGGTACAGAGTACCGGGCGGTTGGGGTGGGCGGCGCTGGGGATTTTCGGGAGGTCAGGCGGTCTGGGCCTTGTCGTAGGCCGCCTTCGCTTCGTTGCCGAAGTACGGGCCGAACATCCGGTTCGGGAGGAACGTGTAGCCGAAGCTGTTCACCGAGACCTGGGTGCCCAGACCGGTCGCCTCGTTGAAGTCCTGGAACCAGGGGCCGCCGCTGGAGCCGCCGGTCATGTTGCACGGCAGGCTGTGGTCCTTGGTCAGCAGGAAGTCCTTGCCGGTGTTGCCGCTGCAGTAGACGAGCCTGGTGCCGTCGTACGGGGCCGCCGCCGGGAAGCCGAAGGCGTACATCTTCTTGTTGTAGCCGCCGTTGAACACGATGCCCTGGGCTCCGACGGCCTGGCTGAGCGTCCGGCCGTTCAGCGGGGCGACGACCGCCAGGCCGACGTCCATGTTCATGTCCTCGCTCGCCACCCACTGGTCGGTCGCGAAGGTCTTGGTGGCCGTCCACTGCCCGTAGGGCGCGTTGCCGTTGTCGTATCCCGGGACGAAGATCCAGTCGGTGTGCCAGGCGCCCTGGTACTTCACGCAGTGGCCGGCGGTGATCACCGTGCTGCCGTTGGCGCTGGTGATCGAGTCGCCCGAGCAGGACGCGCTCTTCCCGTTGAAGGTGAAGAAGACCCGGCCCGAGGTTTTGACCACCGCGCCGCCGGACGTCCAGGCTCCGCCCGGCTGGGGGAAGGCCGCGGGGGAGGCCGTGAGCGAGGAACCCGCGGGGGTCGGGGCGATCGTCGTGGGGCGCTCCGCGGTGGAGGGCGCCGTACGGGCGGTCGTGCCCGGGGCGGCCGTGATGTCCAGCGGGGTGGCGGCCCGCATCCGCTCGGCCGACCAGGAGCCCGGGGAGGCGGGGCGCTGCGCGGCGGTCGAGGGGGAGGCCGCCGTCAACGCACCCGCGAGCAGGGCGCCCGTCGCGAGCAGAACCGATATGGCTGTCCGATGGCGATTCACGCATGACTCCTTCTGCCGTGCCCGGATGAAGAGTTGTCGGTGCGGATCGGGGGCAGAGTGGCACGCCGGGAACGAGATGTCAGGCAGCAGTCGGAACGTTCGGTCGGTTCCGGCCAGGAAATGGCCAACTCCGGTTAGGTGGTGAGGAGGACACCCGCGTACGAGGCTCCGGCCACCACCACCCAGGCCGCGAGCCCCAGGAGGGCGGCCCGGCCGCCGGTACGGGCCAGGGTGGGCAGGTGGACCGCGCTGCCCAGCCCGAACAGGGCCGCGGCGAGCAGCAGTTCCTGCGCGGTGTGCGCCCATTCCAGCGCTACGTCGGGCAATACCCCGGTGGCGCGCAGCGCGGCCGCGGCGAGGAACCCGGCCACGAACAGCGGCACCGGAGCCGGGCGGCGGCCCGAGGGCGTGCGCACCCCGCGCCGGCGGGCCCGTACCGAGAAGGCCACCGCGGCGACCAGCGGGGCCAGCAGCGCCACGCGCATCAGCTTGACCAGCACCGCTTCGCCGAGGGCGCCGGGGCCGGCCGTCTGGGCGGTCGCCACCACCTGGCCGACGTCGTGGACGCTCGCACCCACCCAGCGGCCGAAGTCCGGGTCGGAGAGGCCGAGCGGGGATTGGAGGAGCGGGAGTACCGCGATGGCGAGGGTCCCGCACAAGGTGACCAGGGCCACCGAGGAGGCCACGTCCTCCTCGTCGCTGCCCGATACCTGGCTGACGGCCCCGATGGCCGAGGCCCCGCATATCGAGTATCCGGTGGCGATCAGCAACGGCTGGTCCCCGGGTAGTCCGAGCCGTCGGCCGAGCCAGAGGGTGCCGAGGAAGGTCGCCGCCACCACCGCGGCCACCATCGCCACGGTGGCCCAGCCCAGCCGGAGCACCTCGTCCAGCCCCAGCGCCAGGCCCAGCAGGACGATGCCGATCCGCATCAGGCGACGCCCGGCCAGGGAGAGGCCCGGGCGCGCGGGTCCCCGTACGAAGCCCCGTAGACCGGGGAGGTGCGCCGCGGCGATGCCGAGAACCACCGCCACCGTCAGCATCGGGGCCCAGGGCACCAGCCGGTGCACCGACCAGGCCACCAGGACTCCGGCCGCCGCGAGGCCCAACCCGGGCCAGGATGACGATGTTTCACGTGAAACATCGACCGGAACCATTGATCCCGCCCCGCGCACCGGGCGGTTCAGCAGGGCCATCAGTCGGTCGGGAGCGTGTAGACGCGGCGGACACTGCTGCCCAGGCGTACGACGTCGGCGCCGTAGACGTGCAGGGATATCGCCTTCGTGCGACAGGAGTTGCGGACCTTGTGGATGTCGCCGGGCGGGGCGAACCCGCAGACGTCACCAGGGCCGTTGACCACGTGTTCGGTCGCCACCAGCCGGGCCCCGGTGGTGGCCGTGGCGGGGGCGAGGCGATAGCGGAGCTCGCTCTCCTCGCCCTCGTGCACCCCGGCCACGCACCACGAGACGTGGTCGTGGATGGCGGTCTCCTGGCCCGGCAGCCACACCAGGGCAACCACGGAGAAGCTTCCGTCCGGCTCCGCGTGCAGGACGTGCTGCCGGTAGCGGTCGGAGTGCCCCTCGCACTGCTCGGAGGTGAGCAGACCGGGCATCCCCAGGTGCGGGGCGAGGCGTTCGCCGACCAGGTAGGCGGTCAGATCGGGGGCCAGTCCCCGGTCCACGACCGTACGGATCTCACTGACGAGGGCGGCCGTCCTCGCGGTCGTGCGGGCCGGCGTGGTGGTGGTCATAGGGGGAGCGTCGAGGAGCCCACCCATCACGTCCAACGACAGTTATGAGCTGAAATCCCAAGACCGGCTTATGGGTTGGGGGCGGAGCCGGATGGGCCTGCGGGCCGGTTCAGCAGCCGACGCGGTTCGAGGCCGCCTGCCTCAGGGCCTCCAGCACCACGGCCGTCGCCGGGACCCGTAGATGGTCGCGGTACACGTGTGCGGCGATGTGACGGCGGGCGGCCGGCAGCAGGGCCCGTCCGCACACCTTGCTCAGCGAGAGCGAGGGCAGCACCAGCGCGGGCATCATGGCCACTCCGAGGCCCTGTGCGACCAGACTCTGGACCACCAGGTTGTCGTCGGTGGCGAACCGGATGTCGGGGACGAAGCCGAGCCCCGCGCATTCGTGCAGCAGGTTCGCCCGGCAGCGCGGGCAGCCGGCGATCCACCGCTCCTCGGAGAGGTCCGCGAGGTGCACGGCCCGCCTCCGGGCCAGCGCGTGCCCGGTCGGAAGCAGCACCGTCAGCTGGTCCTCCATGAGCCTGACCTCGGCGACCTCCTCCGGCACCTCCTCGTGCAGGCCGGGATAGGTGAAGGCCAGGGTGATATCGCACTCGCCCCGTTCCAGCCTGCGCAAGGAGTCCGGGGGCTCCCCCTCCAGCAGCTCGACCTGGATGCCCGGGTGCTCCTTGGCCAGGCTGCTCAGGGCTTCCGGGACCAGGGTGACGTTGGCGCTGGGGAAGCCGCACAGCCGGACGCGGCCGGTCCGCAGCCGGGCGTAGGCCTTCAGCTGGGCCTCGGCGGCGGAGAGGCTGCCGAGGATGGTCTCGGCGTGCCGGGCCATGGACTCCCCGGCCTCGGTGAGCTGCATGCGCCGTCCGACGCGGGTGAACAGCGGGGTGCCGACGGCGCGTTCGAGCGCCTTCATCTGCTGTGTGATCGCGGGCTGGGTGTACCCGAGGACCCGGGCGGCGGCCGAGTAGGACCCCGAGGCGACCACCTCGTGGAACGTCCGTATGTGCCGCGAATCGAACACGGTTGAAGCATAAGCGGACGTTGGGAGGGGCCGCAGGCACAATCGCGCCTACGGCCCCTCACCATCAAGCCAGTTGGTCCTGCCGCCCCGCCGGGCCGACCCGGGCGCGGCGGTTGGCCGCTACTTGTCGCCGACCCGCGAACCGAGCGTGATGTCCACCGTGGTCGGCTTGCCGCCGCGCAGGTAGGTCAGCTTCACCGTGTCACCCGGCTTGTAGGTCCAGATCTCGCTGATCAGGGTCGGGCCGCTGTCGATCGGCTTGCCGCCGAGCTCGGTGATGATGTCGCCGGGCTTCAGTCCCGCCTTGCCCGCAGGGCCGTTCGGGTCGACCAGCTCGTTGGCCGAGGCGCCCGTCTCGGAGATCTTCGCGCCGTCGCTCTTGGCCGCGAGGTCCACGGAGACCGAGATCACCGGGTAGACCGGCTTGCCGGTCTTGATCAGCGATTCGGCGACGTTCTTCGCCTGGTTGACCGGGATGGCGAACCCGAGGCCGATGGAGCCGGCCTGGCCTCCGCCGAAGCCGCCGTTGCCGGCCGACTGGATCGCGGAGTTGATGCCGATGACCGCGCCCCGGCTGTCGAGCAGCGGACCGCCGGAGTTGCCCGGGTTGATCGAGGCGTCCGTCTGGAGGGCGCTCATGTACGAGTTCTTGCCGCTGGAGCCGTCACCCGAGGCGACCGGGCGGTTCTTGGCGCTGACGATGCCGGTGGTGACCGTGTTGGACAGGCCGAAGGGAGCGCCGATCGCGATGGTCGAGTCCCCGACGGCGACCTTGTCCGAATCACCCAGGGGCAGCGGCTTGAGTCCGGACGGCGGGTTCTTCAGCTTGATGACGGCTACGTCGTACCCCTGGGCGCGGCCGACGACCTCGGCCTCGTACTTCTTGCCGTCGGAGAAGGTCGCGCTGAGCTTGCCGCCGTTGGCCGCGGAGGCGACCACGTGGTTGTTCGTGAGGATGTGGCCCTGCTGGTCGTAGACGAACCCGGTGCCGGTGCCGCCCTCGCCGTCGCCGGCCGAGGCCTCGATGGTGACGACGCTGGGCAGCGCGCCGGCGGCGAGGCCCGCGACGGAGCCGCCATCGCGCTTGAGGTCCTTGGGCGTGTTGCCGGCGCTGACCGTGGTCGAGCCGGAGCCGTTGCCGCTCCGCTCGGCCGCCCAGTAGCCGACGCCGCCGCCGACACCGCCCGCGAGGAGCGCCGCCGCGAGCACGCCGGCGATCAGGCCGCCCTTGCCCTTCCGCTTGGGCTGCGGGGCACCGTCGGTGGCCAGGGGCACGCCCCAGCCGCCACCGCCGTGGCCGTCACCGGCCCCGTACGCGGGGGCCGCGGGCGGCGGGGGAGGCCAGCCCTCGGCACCCATCGCCTGCGGAGCCGGGGCAGGGGCTTCGGCGTACGCCGGGGTGACCGGCGGGACCGGGCTCTCGGCGTACGCGGGGGCCGGAGCCGGGGCCGGAGCCGGAGGCTGGATGGGCGCGGCGGACTGGGCCGCCGGGGGCTG
The DNA here is from genome assembly GCF_042880975.1 of Streptomyces sp. NPDC058289. Taxonomy (NCBI): domain Bacteria; kingdom Bacillati; phylum Actinomycetota; class Actinomycetes; order Kitasatosporales; family Streptomycetaceae; genus Streptomyces; species Streptomyces sp. NPDC058289. Next base: position 8,463 of record NZ_JBHVYI010000015.1, on the reverse strand, counting down.
CACTGCCGCAGGCTGCGCCGCCGGGGTCTGGGGGAGCTGCTGGGTCGGCTCGGCGCCGGGCGCGGGCGTCGGCGGCAACTGCTGCGTCACCGGTTCCACGGGCGCCGACGCGGCGGGCGCGGACGGCGCGGCGTCGACGGGCGCGGCCACCGGGGGGACGGGCGGGGTCGCGGGGGGCATCGGGGCCGCGGTGCCCTCGTTCTCGGTGCTCACAGCGCTCTCTCCTCGTCACACACGGCTTCAGAAATACGGGTGATATCGGTCCGACTGAACGTTCGACGTGCCGTACAAGTTCCTGGGCAAAGCCTTTCCCATGACCCGTCAGAGCACTGTAAGCCGGACCTGTGAGTCTCCCCATCCTTTATCTCCGACATTTCGGACGCATCTGCAGAAGCGCCCACGGGACTCTCCCCGACATCCGGACCCCTCTCGGTGGCACCATGAGCCGGTGACCCACGCAACGCCGCGCCCCATCCAGGTCGTCGCCCACCGCGGCGCCTCGGAGGATGCCCCCGAACACACGCTGGCCGCCTACCGCAAGGCCATCGAGGACGGGGCCGACGCCCTCGAATGCGATGTCCGGCTCACGGCCGACGGCCATCTCGTCCTGGTCCACGACCGGCGGGTGAACCGCACCTCCAACGGCCGCGGCGCCGTCTCCGTCCTGGAGCTGGCCGACCTCGCCGCCCTCGACTTCGGCTCGTGGAAGGACCGGGAGGAGTCCCCCGACTGGGACGCGGACCCCGAGCGGACCTCCGTGCTCACCCTGGAACGGCTGCTGGAGCTGGTCGCGGACGCCGGGCGGCCGGTACAGCTGGCCATCGAGACGAAGCATCCGACCCGCTGGGCCGGACAGGTGGAGGAGCGCCTGCTCTTCCTCCTCAAACGCTTCGCACTGGACGCCCCGCCCGCCGAGGGGCCGCACCCCGTCCGGGTGATGAGCTTCTCCGCACGCTCCCTGCACCGGATGCGGGCGGCCGCGCCGACGGTCCCGACCGTCTACCTGATGCAGTTCATCTCGCCCCGAATGCGGGACGGGCGGCTCCCGGCCGGAGTGCGGATCGCCGGGCCGGGCATGCGGATCGTGCGCAACCACCCGGCCTTCATCCGCAAACTTCAGGCCTCGGGGCACTCCGTTCACGTCTGGACCGTGAACGATCCGGAAGATGTTCAGCTCTGCGCTGATCTGGGTGTGGAAGCGATCATCACGAACAGACCGCGACAAGTTTTGTCACAGCTAGGCCGCTGACATCCCGTTTTGCGCATCCGTCCCACGCGAAACACCCGTTACAGGGTGTGCACCGGCGCATCCACTCCGCGTTCGGTCGCCCCGAATGCGTCAGAGGGCGCCGGTCCGTCGGTTTCCGGTCCAGGCCATTGGGGCATCCAGACCATGCGTGGGGCTAAGGAGGTTCCGGGGGTGGCGTTGATGGTGGCACAAGAAGTGCCCACGTCGTCGTGCATGGACGTGTCCCATGGTCCTGCGGGCGTGGGCGAGGCGAGGCACCGGATGCGCGAGCAGCTGCGCATCAGCGGGGTGTCCGAATCGATCGTGGATGACGCCGTTCTGATCCTTTCCGAACTACTCAGCAACGCCTGCCGGCACGGCAGACCGCTGGGCGCACGGGAGATCGGCGACGGCGGGATACACGCGTCGTGGCGCGTCGACAAGGCGGGGCGGCTGACGGTCGAGGTCACGGACGGCGGCGGGCCCACCCGCCCCCTCCCGGCCAAGCCCTCGGTCACCGCGCGGGGCGGGCGGGGGCTGAACATCATCAGCGCCCTGGCCCAGGACTGGGGTGTCCGGGACGGAGCGGCGGGTGAGGTCACCGTCTGGGCGATCGTTGCCTGTGGGACCCGGCACGGGGATTTCGCTACGCGCGTTGCGCCCCCGGCGATCGATTTCAGTACGGCCTTCGACGATCTGGATCCCTGATCCGACCGGTCCCCGACCGCGGGTGGACGGATGGCGGCCGTCCGGGAGCGCACGCCGACCGTGCTCCCGGCCGCACCCCACCGGTTGTGGCGGTACGAACGGCTAGGCTCGCGCCCAGACCGACGCCGTACCGCCGCAACCGGGAGACACCCACGATGGCCAAGAAGCGCCCCGCCGCGAAGTCCGCAAAGCCGCAGCTCAACAACGGGGAGATCCCGGTGGTGGGCGCTCGCGAGCCCTGCCCCTGCGGATCCGGGCGCCGCTACAAGGCCTGCCACGGCGCGGCCGCCGCGCACGCCGTGACCGAGCACGTGGCCCGCCCGTTCGAGGGCCTGCCCGGCGAGTGCGACTGGGTGGCGCTGCGCGAGCTCGTCCCCGCCGCCACCGTGCCGCTCACCCTCAAGAGCGGACTGCCCGAGGGCGTCCCCTCCGTCACGCTGGTGACCGTACTCCCGCTGGCCTCGCCGGCACTGCGCCGCGAGGACGGCTCCGTCCTGCTCGGCCTGCAGAACGACTCGACCACCGGCGACCTCGCCCGGGACATGGCCGACACCCTGGAGCGCGCGCTCGCGGCCGAGCCCGGCACCGTCGTCGCGGCCCGCCGGGTTCCGGCCGAGGGTCCGCGACTTCAGGATCTCCTGTCCGTGGACGGCGGTTTCGAGCCGGTTGTCCACAGCGGGTTCGAATTCTGGATTCCGGAAGCGGAGAGCGCCCAGAGCGCTTCCCCGGAGATCGCCGCCTCCCTGGAGCGCGCCAACGCGGCCGCCATCCCGACCGTCAAGCTGACCGGCGTGGATGCCGCCTACTGGTGCGAGACCCCGGACAAGAACCACCTTCGCTGGGTCATGCCGCACCCCGAGGAGAAGCTGCTCGACGCGCTCGCGCGGCTGCACGCCGCGGGCACGTCCTCGCTCGGCGAGGGCACCAAGCTGGTCGGTTCCTTCCGTGCCCACGGCCTGATGGTCCCCGTCTGGGACTTGCCGACCGGGGTCTCGGCCGAGGACGTGGAGAAGCCCGCGGCCGAGCTCGCGGAGCGGCTCGCCGCGGCCCTCGCGACGGACGCGCCGCTGACCACGGAGGAGCGCCGCGCCCGCGGCGGCCTCACCAACCGCCAGGTCACGCTCAGCTGACCTGCCGGCCGGCCCGTTCGCGGGCCGGCCACGAGGCTCGCCGGAGCCCCCGGAGAGGGGCTGCGGGAGGCTCACCGGTGACCGGCCACCGGTGATCGGTGTCACAACTCCCGCTAATCGCCTGCAAATCGGTGTCCGAATATCAGAGATCGAATTTGCGAACAGGCGATCTCTTGTTACCGTTCTTGTAGCCCGGTCGCTGGTGCATCCCCCGTCGCCAGCGACCGGGCCCTTGATTTTCCGTGACGCTCAACCGTCACTCGGTACCGGTGAGTTGCTCCCGGACCGCAGGAGCAGGGCTCCTTCATCATCCGGAACTGCAAATTCCGCTACGGCCGAGTAGTCCCCCGGAACTCCGGCCGACTCCTCCCTCGGCGTTTCGCACAGACCCGGTTCGTCGCCCGCGCCGACCACGCAGCGGATCTGCACCGTGCGCCCCGCCGGACCCATCACCGTGAGCACCGCGTCGAGCGAGCGGCCGCTGGTGTTCCGGTAGTAGCTGCGCCCCCACGTCCGACCCTCGCCCGACAGGACGCACGTCTGCGCCTCCACCCCCTGCGGGGAGGACAGTTCGGGTCCGCAGCGGGCGTCCGTACGCGGCTGCTCGGCCGGGCCCGGTCGGGCCGGCGCCGCGGCGGAGGCCGGCGTACGGGACCGGCCGGAGGCGGAACTCGCCCCCGAGCCGCCCGAATCGGCTGAGCCCCCGGAGTTCGCGGAGTTCGCGGAGTTCTCGGCGTTCTCCGAGTCCGCGGAACCCGATTCCCCCGGCGTGCCCTTGGGGGGATGCCCGAGGCCGAAGGTGGAGAGCAGCCCACCGCCCTTTCCGTCACTCTGACCGGCGAATTCCGGCCCGGCGATCGCTCCCGCCAGCGGGAGCGACAAGATGATCAACACACCGGCGCCGATACCGATCAGGCGGAGATTCATTCGCCGAAGATAGCGATGCGGGAACGGGGCACGGAGATCCCCGCGCCCAATTCCCTTGGAAACTCGTCTCGCTGACACCCGTACGAGTGATCCGTCAGCGAACGGGCTCAGTACGCGAGCCGGCTCCCGCCGCCCGACGCCCCGCTGCTCTCCTCCACCAGCGCGTCCACGACCGCCTCCACCTCCGGCAGCCAGATCTCCCCGACCCCCGCCGGCTCGCGCTCCCACCGCACCTGGCCGCCGCCGATCGCGGGGGAGGGCGGGAGCAGCAAGTAGCCGCCCTCGCCGTGGAAACGCAGCGAGGAGGGCACGTGGTCCTTGGCGTAGAGGATCTCGCCGAGCCGCTCCAGCGAGTACGGCGCCACGAGCAGCGACCACCGCGTGGGCGTGGCCACGATCGGCCCGAGCCGCATCCCCTCGGCGTCCAGTCGTACGACGGCACGCGCGGCCGCAGCGGCGGGCAGGCTCACCGCGCAGGGCGCGCTCCCGCCGGTGGCCAGCAGGATCGGGGCGCCCGCCCGGTTGGCCCACCACCAGGACACCATTCGGGGGTCGGTGGTGGCCGCGAGCAGCCCGGGATCGAAGGGGTGCGCGCCTGGTACGACGCAGTCGGGGTCGGGGCAGGCACATCGCGCACTGTCGGCGCCGGAGCGTCCGACGCCCGGCAGCACGGGCCAGTTCCAGGTGGTGGCGCAGGTCAGCGCCGCGTCGAGGAGAGCCGGCGCATCACCCTGCGGCGGGGCGGGGCGCAGGGATTGCAAGCGATTGCGGAGCCGCTGGAGACGCCTTCCGAGGATCTCGCGCATGAGCGCTCGTTCCTTTCCGTTGAACGCCGAGGGCCACATCACACCATGTAAGCGGTGGTTCACTACACGTACACGTTTCGCGTCACTGTCCGCTTGAAGAAGGTTCACACGGTTCGTGCAGTTTTCTTACGGGTCCATGAAACGTCCGTCGGGGGCGGTACGCGACCCGGGACGGCGGGGGACGGCTGTCGTCGATGGGGACGACGGGCCGTGCCCGACGGTTCCCGGCGGGCACCGGGCTGCGCCAACTCTCCCCGGGTGCAACGGATTACGTACCCGGACCGGCCGACGGACTCGCCCAGTCGACCGCAAAAACCGTCCGCTTCCCGCTTTTTCCGGCCAAGTTCTAGCCCTGACCGGACAGTGAGTTGCCGTCCCACGGACACCAGGATTCCCACCTGGGCAATGCTGGACATCGCTCCTCGTGTGCGTGTAGATGTGGATTCATTGATAGCGGCGCAGCATGATCTGGGGGTTTGCGATGCTATATGGCGAATCGCACCAGCTGGAAAGGCGGACGCCATGAGCGCCCCGCATCTGCCGAAAGTGGCTGGAATCGATCCAGCCGTCACAGCGTCCCCGCACACTGTGGCGCCCACACCGGTGCCCACGGCCGTGTCCACTTCGACGAGCCCGCGAACGGCCCACGCCCCGGCGCAGGGCCCCGCTGCGAGCTCGGTCATTCAGGACCGTCTCGCAGGCATGGTCTCCGACCTCACCACCCTCCACGAGCTCACCGAGCGGCTCGCCCGCGCCAGTGACCTCACCTCTTCCCTCCAGGAGTTCCTGCGGGCGGGCGCAGCCCTCGTCGGCGCCCGGCGCGGCCTGATCGTCCTGGAGCCCTCCGACGGGCTCGGCCCCACCAGCACAATCGGCCTCGGGCTCGGCCACGCCGACCTCGGCCACATCGAGACGGTGCCGCGCAGCGCCACCTCCTACGGCCGCATCCTCGACGGTCTGCCCGACGCCAACGGCGGCTCGGAGGTCCTGCCCGAGCCCGGCACGGCCCCCGGCCCCGGTGCGGGCGGGTACGCCACCCCCGTCGACCCCCGCCACCGCGAGGTCGCCGCCCGCCTCGGCTACGCCGCCAGCTACGCGCTGCCGCTGACCGCCGAAGCCACGGGCCGGCTCGGCGCGGCGGTCTGGCTCTACGACGAACAGGCGGAGCCCAACGACCGCCAGCGCGACCTGGCCGGGCTGTACGTCCGGCACGCCTCCGAGCACCTGGCCCGGATGCTGGAGGTGGAGCGCGCCCGCACCAGCCTGGCCACCGTCGCCGAGGAGCTGCTGCCCAGCCGGCTCCCCCGGATCTCCGGGGTCCAGCTCGCCGCCCGGCACCACACCGGCCCGCACGGCGGAGGCGACTGGTACGACGCACTGCCGCTGCCGGAGGGCGCCCTCGGCCTGGCCGTGGGTTCCGTCACCGGCTCGGGACCGAGCGCCGTCGCCGCCATGGGCCGGCTACGCGCCTCGCTGCGCGCGTACGCCGTCATGGAGGGCGAGGACCCCGTCGCCGTCCTCTCCGACCTGGAGCTGCTGCTGCGCCTGACCGAGCCCGCGCGCTCGGCGACCGCGCTCTTCGCCTACTGCGAGCCTGCCGGGGGCCCGAACTCGAACGGCCGGGGGAGGAAGCTCATCCTGGCCGGGGCCGGGCACACCCCGCCGCTGCTGATCGGCGAGCGGCGCACCGAGTACGTGGAGACCACCCTCTCCGCGCCGCTCGGAATGCTGTCCTGCTGGGAGGCCCCGAGCGTGGAGATCGAGCCCGCGCCCGGAGAAACGGTGCTGCTGTACACGGACGGGCTGCTCCGGCGCACCGGGGACCCGATGGACCGGGCGTACGCACGGCTGCACGCCGCCGCCGCGGGGATCCCCCGTAGCGCCCGCGAGGACCCGGCCGCCATCTGCGACCACATCCTGCGCACGGTGCTGCCGGACGGCGACGGGGACGGCCCCCCGTCCCCGGCGGACGCATCGGAGGACATCGTGCTGCTCGCGGCCCGGTTCGAGTGACGAGGAGATGAGGGCGGGGCGTGTGACGGTGTGGCCCGGTTTAGCGGATTTGTCACACGACCCGTCGGGGGGCGTCCGCTCACCCATACGATGGATGAGGTCCATACCCGGTCCGTGTCCGTCGTACTGAGGAGAAGACGTGGCTGACGAGCTCACCCCGGAGACCCCGGAAGAAGAGCAGCCCAAGAAGAAGCACAAGCAGCGCAAGAACGGGCTGTACCCGGGCGTCAGCGAGGAGCTCGCCGCGAGCATGCGCACGGGCTGGGCAGACACCGAGCTGCGTGGACTGGAGCCGATCGCTCAGGCCACGCACACCGCCGCCCGCCGCTCCGCGCTGTCCCGGCGCTTCCCCGGTGAGCGCCTCGTCGTGCCCGCGGGACGGCTGAAGACGCGCTCGAACGACACCGAGTACCCCTTCCGCGCCTCGACCGAGTACGCGTACCTCACCGGCGACCAGACCGAGAACGGCGTCCTGGTCCTGGAGCCCGCGGGGGAGACCGGCCACCACGCCACCGTCTACCTGCTGCCCCGCTCCGACCGCGAGAACGGCGAGTTCTGGCTCTCCGGCAGCGGCGAGCTGTGGGTCGGCCGCCGCCACTCCCTCACGGAGGCCGAGCAGCTGCTGGGCATCCCGGCCAGGGACGTGCGCAAGCTTCCCGAGGAGCTGGCCGAGGCCGAGGGCCCGGTCCGTGCCGTGCGCGGTCACGACTCCGTCATCGAGACGGCCCTGACCGACAAGGTCACCAAGGAGCGCGACGAGGAGCTGCGCGTCTACCTCTCCGAGGCCCGCGCCGTGAAGGACGCCTTCGAGATCGGCGAGCTGCAGAAGGCCGTCGACTCCACCGTCCGCGGCTTCGAGGACGTCGTGAAGGTGCTCGACAAGGCCGAGGCCACCTCCGAGCGCTACATCGAGGGCACCTTCTTCCTGCGCGCCCGCGTCGAGGGCAACGACGTCGGCTACGGCTCCATCTGCGCCGCCGGCCCGCACGCCTGCACCCTGCACTGGGTCCGCAACGACGGCGACGTCCGCTCGGGCGACCTGCTGCTGCTCGACGCCGGTGTGGAGACCCACTCCCTCTACACGGCCGACGTCACGCGCACGCTGCCGATCAGCGGCACGTACACCGACATCCAGCGCAAGATCTACGACGCGGTCTACGCCTCCCAGGAAGCCGGCATCGCCGCCGTCAAGCCGGGCGCGAAGTTCCGCGACTTCCACGACGCCTCGCAGCACGTGCTCGCCGAGAAGCTCGTCGAGTGGGGTCTGCTGGAGGGACCGGTCGAGCGTGTCCTGGAGCTGGGTCTGCAGCGCCGCTGGACCCTGCACGGCACCGGTCACATGCTCGGCATGGACGTCCACGACTGCGCCGCCGCGCGCACCGAGGCGTACGTCGACGGCACGCTGGAGCCCGGGATGTGCCTGACGGTCGAGCCCGGTCTGTACTTCCAGGCCGACGACCTGACCGTGCCCGAGGAGTACCGCGGCATCGGCGTCCGGATCGAGGACGACATCCTCGTCACCGAGGACGGCAACCGGAACCTGTCGGCCGGGCTGCCCCGCACCTCGGACGAGGTCGAGGCCTGGATGGCGCGGCTCAAGGGCTGACGCCACCGCTCGTACGCGCCGATGGGCGGAACCCTCCACGGGTTC